>ONWY01000184.1 GCA_900321665.1 uncultured Eubacteriales bacterium | reverse complement strand
AAACAAATGAAGCAAACTTAAAAGGTTTGCTCGCGAACCTTTTTCTCTTGCGAAATTTGTTTGGACGAGACAAGTGGAGGCGTTAAGAGGTGGCAAGGCAAAGCCTTGCATTATAATGCTAAACACTAAAAACTGCTTGCTTCGCGAGCCTGCCGACCGCCGTGCATTATATAACTACCCCTCCGCCGACTTTAGTCGGCACCTCCCCTCACAATGGGAGGCGTTAAGAGGTGGCAAGGCAAAGCCTTGCATTATTAAAGCACTGCTTTGCTCTCGTTTCTCGGCGCAGCAGTTTCCTGTTGATTTTCTACCGGCTTTAAGGAATTAGTCGTTGCCATGCCGGCACCGAGGGTGATGATTTTTTCGAGCGCCTGCTCGGAATCAATGGTCCACATATTCAGCGGGATGCCCTTCTCCCGAATCTCGGCGCACAGCTTGTTGTTGCGCTGGAAGTTATACATACCGTCTACCCCGCAGTTGCCGATTTGCTCGACTGTATCAATCACCTCGCGCTTGATAAAGTGGCACAGCAGCTGCATTTTTAACTCGGGGCACAGCGCGCGAATGGTTTTTAAATGCTGCGCATCATAATCCAAAATAATCGCCTTGTCGGTGATGCCGTATTCTCTGAGCAGATACACCACATCTTTAAAATCAAACGCGCCCTTTGCCTTTACCTCAATCACCGGGTAAGCGCCGCCTTCGGTGACCACTTTCAGGTATTCATTCAAAGTCGGCACCTTCTCATCGGGGTACTGCGCAATGCCGGAGCCGCGGTTGATGGTCAGCGCCTTGATTTGCTCGAGTGTCATATCCGCGATGGCACCCTCGCCATCGGTCATTCTGTCCACAGTCGGGTCATGCATCACAACCCAGTGCCCGTCTTTCGTTTTGTGAATATCGGTTTCCACATAGCCGAAGCCCGCCTCGGTCGCGAGGCGAAAGGCACTCAGCGAGTTTTCCGGCGCCACGGCGGACAAGCCTCTGTGCGCAATCATCTTCACCTGCGCGGTGGATTTGACATTTTCTTTTAAATGTGCATATTCGCTTGCATTCTCGAGCCGCTCCATCACCTTGCGGTAGGAGATAAGCGCGACAATGGCAAACGAAGCGAGAATAAGCAATATGATAATAAGGATTCTCACTTATACCCCTTCTTTCTCTTTCTCTTTCTCTTTTTCTTTCTCTTTTTCGACCTCGCCCTCGCTTTGCGCTGCCTCCGCTTCCAACTTTTTCTTTTTCTTAGTCGCGGCAATATTGGAGAGGATCACATCAATCAACAGCAGGCTGTAGGCGATGAGAATTATCACAAAGCCTGCCTTTTTGGGCAATAAATCGGAAATATTCTTGCCGATAAGCGGGTGAATAAAGTGCACCGCGGCAATGCTCAGCGCGCCCCAGCAAAAGGTAATCGAAAAGCACACCCTGCCCTTGGTGTTGTACTTATAGGGTGTGTAATCCCACCAATGCTGGTTAAAGAGCTTCTCCATGGAAAAATGCACCACATATTCCAAAATGCTCGAAATCACCATACCGCCAAGCATAATCAAATAATACTTATATTCAAAGGTAAATTCCTGATAGCCCTGCGGCATACCCGCCAGGGTAAAATGAATCGGCGGTAAGGTATACAGCGGGTTTAACAGAAACACAAAGCCGGTAATGCCGAAGGCATAAATCGGGATAAAGGGACCGAATAAAAAGCCGCGGTTGACAAACTTTTTGTCGGCAATGCTGCGCAACGAGCTCTCAAATATCCAGCCGATAACACCGTAAATCAAAAACCAAATTAGTATTTCATAGATTTCGATACCGAAAATCTTAGTATTCGTTAAAAATTCAAACATACATAACTCCTGTTGTGCACATAGTTTTGAAAATTTGCAAAAGCAAAACGAATTTGCATAACTTGGCTATTATAACACAACGCGGTAAAAAATGAAAGCATTTTTATGTTTTTTGCTCACCATGCCGGATTTTCTTCCTGCTTTCGCCGCGCGAAAAGATACAGCCGCAATAATCCTGCCTGTAAATGTCATAAGCTTTACAAAGCTCAATCGAGCGCTGATATCCGCCCTTTTTTTTGAAATCCGCGGGCAGATATTTTGCCTCACTTTCCGCTTCAAGCTGCGCACCGAGCGCATTAATCCACTCCGCGTGCTTATAGGGGCTGATAGAAAGGGTGGTTGTAAAGTAATCATACCCCTCAGCCATTGCCGCCGCCTTTTTCATGCGAAAGGCATAGCAGCGGTAGCAGCGCTCGGAATTTTCGCCAAGGTGCTCGCACCCTGCCACGGCGCGGTAGTACTCGCGCGCATCATACTCGCTTGTTACCAGCTTCACCGCGGGGAATGCCGCTGCAATGAGGCGCTGCTGCTCGCGCAGGCGCTTTTCATACTCCGCGCGCGGGTGAATATTGGGGTTGTAAAACAAAATCGTGATGTCAAAATAGCGGCTCAGGTACTCAAGCACATAGCTCGAGCAAGGCGCGCAACAGGCGTGGAGCAACAGGCTTTTGCGCTCCCCGCCGAAGGATTCAATGATTTTTTCCAGCTCTTTTTGGTAATTCTTCTTTTCCATACTCCCTATTGTAACACATTTGCGCATACTTACAAGAGAAAAATCATATATTTTAGTGTGAATTTTGTGAGAAGAAGGTATTATTATGAAAGTTTTGGTTATGAATAAAAAGAGGATTATCCTAATCCTGTGCGCCATCATCGTGGTCGGTGCGGTCGTGGTCGGTATGATTTATTGCGAGAATGCCGGCACCGCCAAAGCCTTAAACGGACTGCCGATTTACAGCGTGCAAACCGACAAAAAGCAAATTGCCATTTCCTTTGACGCTGCCTGGGGCAACGAGGACACCGAGCAGCTGATTGAAATATTGCAAAAGTACGGCATCAAAGCCACCTTCTTTTTGGTCGGCTCTTGGGTGGATAATTACCCGAACAGTGTTAAAGACCTCGCCGCCGCGGGGCACTCGATACAAAACCACTCCAACACCCACCCCTACTTAACGAAGATAGCTATCGCCGATGCGAAGCGCGAAATCACCACCTGCAACCAAAAAATCGAGAAGCTGACCGGCAAAGCCCCTCAGCTCATCCGCCCGCCTTACGGCGATTATAATGCCGCCTTAGTGGAAGCGATTGACAGCCTCGGGATGTACACCATCCAGTGGAGTGTCGATTCCCTCGATTGGATGGATATCTCCGCCGATGAAATCTATAACAACGTGGTGCCCAAAATCAAGGGTGGCGACATCGTGCTCTTTCACAATGCCGCCAAGCATACCCCCGAAGCCCTGCCCCGCATTATCGAGGCACTGCAAAAGGACGGCTTCGAGTTTGTGCTCATCGAGGACTTGATTTATAAGGATGACTATAAAATTGATGTGAACGGGATGCAGGTGAAAAATTCTAATTTATCTGCCTAAGGGCAGATAAATTAGCAACCTTTTAACGGCTCCCCTTGTGAGGGGAGCTGTCTTGCGTTAGCAAGACTGAGGGGTAG
>ONWY01000225.1 GCA_900321665.1 uncultured Eubacteriales bacterium | reverse complement strand
GGTGGCGTGGAAGTGCCTGTGATGGGTGCGGTGGCCTTGGCCTTGATTCTGGGTAAGCCGATAGGCATTTTCCTGTTCAGCCTGCTTGCCGTAAAGATTGGCGTGTCGGTGAAGCCGAGCTACAGCTGGAAGATTTTGTGGGGCGGCGGTATGCTTGCCGTTCCCTATTTATGCAAGGAGGGTTTGTCGCAGCAATCGGCGCAGGCAAGCTCCACCTTTATCATTTTGCCCTTCAGTATCCTCAGCACGCTTTTGTATTTGAAAAGCAATGCTTATTCCTTATCGAGTGCATGGATTTTTCTGCCTGCCGGTGCTTTCGGAGCCATTCTCGGCGGTATCTTTTTAAAGAAAATTCCCTCTCGCCTGCTTAAATTAGTTTTTTCCGTATTTATGCTCTATGCGGGAATAAGGATGTTGATGAAATGATTGCAGTGCATATTTTCATTGGCATCATCGCAGGCTTTTTAGGCGCTATCGGGGTTGGCGGCGGTTCGGTGCTGATTTTATACCTGACATTATTTTTGCAAATGCCGCAACTGCAAGCACAGGGCATAAATTTGCTCTTTTTTATCCCATGCTCCATTGTCGGCTTAATCTTCCATATTAAAAATCATTTGGTGAATTTTAAGCTTGCGGTTCCTTTAATTGTTACGGGGTTTGCAGGTGTGCTTTGCGGCTACTTTCTCAATGCAAGGATAGATGAGAGCATATTAAGAAAAATATTCGGTATATTTATTCTCATTCTTGCTGTTTCGCAAATCTACAGCGCTCTTAAGCAAAAAAAAGCGGCAGATTATCCGCCGCTGCGCAAAAATGAATAAAGAGGTGCTCCGCGGAGCACCTCTTTATAGCTTTAGGAAAAACTGTGTTGATTAATACATTCCGCCCTGTTGCATAGCCGCTGCACTTGCTGCTGCCGCATCTGCTGCGGGGTCCGGAATATCCGTTACCAGACTTTCGGTGGTCAAAACCATCTCGGCAACGCTTGAAGCGTTTTCGAGCGCAGAGCGCGTTACCTTGGTGGGGTCAACAATACCGGCATCCATCATATCGCAAAATGCATCATTTGAGAAATTGCAACCGAAGCCGACTTTGCCGGAATTTTTAATTCTATCGAGCACAACACTGCCTTCCACACCGGCGTTGGCAGCGATTTGTCTGACAGGCTCCTCAAGTGCTTTAAGCACAATCTTCACACCTGTTTTAAAATCTTCATCATCACTTTCGAGCAGCTGCTCAACTTGATCTGCAGCATTCACAAGTGCAACACCGCCGCCGGCAACAATGCCTTCCTCTACTGCTGCCTTGGTAGCTGCCAAAGCATCTTCAATGCGCAGCTTCTTCTCTTTCATTTCCACCTCTGTAGCCGCACCGACGCGGATGACAGCCACACCGCCGGAAAGCTTTGCAAGGCGCTCTTGCAGCTTTTCTCTATCATAATCGCTGGTGGTTTCCTCAAGCTGTGCTTTGATTTGATTGACTCTGCCGCCGATTTCGGAAGCTTCACCGCAACCGTCAACAATAATGGTAGCATCCTTTGTGATTTTCACCTGCTTTGCTCTACCAAGCTGGTCAACCTGGGTATCCTTCAAATCAAGCGCTAAGTCGGAGGAAATGACCTGACCGCCGGTCAGGATCGCAATATCTTGTAACATTTCCTTGCGCCTGTCGCCAAAGCCGGGTGCTTTGACACATACGCAAGAGAACGTACCCCTAAGCTTGTTCAAAAGCAAGGTAGCAAGTGCCTCGCCCTCAACATCCTCAGCGATAATAACCAGCTTTTGCCCTGCCTTAAGAATGGTTTCAAGCAGCGGTAAAATTTCTTGGATATTGGAAATTTTCTTGTCTGTAATCAAAATAAACGGGTCGTCAATCACCGCTTCCATCTTATCGGTATCGGTAACCATATAAGGCGAAATGTAGCCGCGGTCAAACTGCATACCTTCCACAACATCGCAGGTGGTTTCCGCAGTTTTGGATTCCTCTACCGTAATAACGCCATCGGCACTTACCTTTTCCATTGCATCGGCAATCAGCGCGCCGATATATTCATCACCGGCAGATACCGTGGCTACTCTTGCGATATCCTCTGTACCGGAGACCATCTTCGAATTGGTTTTCACTGCTTCTACCGCGCACTCAACCGCCTTTTTCATACCCTTTTTAATTACCATCGGGTTTGCACCGGCGGATACATTTTTAATGCCCTCTCTCACAAGTGCTTGTGCGAGCAAGGTAGCGGTAGTTGTGCCGTCGCCGGCAACATCATTTGTCTTGGTGGAAACCTCTTTGACAAGCTGTGCGCCCATGTTTTCAAACGGGTCCTCAAGCTCAATTTCCTTGGCGATTGTGACACCGTCGTTTGTAATCAAGGGTGAACCATATTTTTTTTTTTTTTTTTCTTTTTTTCCCTTGGGACCGAGGGTGATTTTGACAGTATCTGCAAGCTGATTGATACCGCTTTGCAGTGCCTTTCTTGCCTCTTCCCCGTAGATAATTTGCTTAGCCATTTAAACCATCTCCTTAGTCAACTTTTGCCAAAATGTCAGACTGCTTGACAATGACAAATTCTTCACCGTCAATCTTCACATTGGTTCCTGAATATTTACCTGTAATTACTTTATCGCCGACTTGAAGGCACATTTCCACCTTTTCACCGTCGATAACACCACCGGGGCCAACTGCAATAACCTCGGCAATTTCCGGCTTTTCCTTAGCGCTTGAAGCTAAGAGCAAGCCGCCCTTTGTTGTTTCCTCAGCTTCTGTAAACTTTAAAACAACCTTGTCAAATAATGGATTAATTTTCACTTTAAATACCCCATTTCTCTCCAATGATAATTTTATAAAGAGTGGGAAACTTCCCGCTTTTTTCTAACCACTTAATAATTGCCGTGCCGATAAAGTATGCCGCAATGCCTATCAGCGTGCCGATAATCAAGCCTGCAAACACATCGCTCGGATAGTGAACACAAACATAAATTCTTGAAGCTGCAATTAAAACAGCCAAGATAATTGCCGG
>ONWY01000138.1 GCA_900321665.1 uncultured Eubacteriales bacterium | reverse complement strand
TGCCCCTGGCTGACGCCGATTGAGCTCATGTGGCAATACTGCGTGGTCAAGCCGTTACCGTGGTAAGTAAAGACATGGTAACCGTAGCTGTAGGTCAGGTATGCCACCTTCACAACCGTGCCCGCATCGGCGGCAACCACCGTGGCGCCGTAAATTCCGCCATCGGAGAAATCTACACCGTTGTGGTTGGGGTAGCCGTCGAAGCCGCAGCTGATGCTTGTGTGCCCCGGAACCGGGTAGCAGAACTGCCCGGAGCCCTGTGTGATCGGGTAGGTGCCCTCATCCGGAGTGTATTCGCCGCCGGATTCCTGCGCCGCCTGCCTTGCCGCTTCCGCTTTGCGGATAGCCTCCAAAACATCATTCAGCTCGCTTTGGTACTCTGCAAGCTGAGAGTTGTTATTCTTTTGCTGTGACTTAATCTTCCTGAGAACGGTCAAGCTTTCGTTGTATGCCTTCTCGGCTTCTTCCTTTGCCGCATCGAGGCTCTTTTTATCCTCCTTGAGCTTGGTTTCCTGCTGCTCAAGCTTTTGCTTATCTTCATCCAGCTTTTTTTGCGCCTGCTCCAATTCGGCAGCAAGCTGCTGCATTTCGGAAATTGCCGCATTATCCTTCGCGGAAACCTTGCGCACCATTTCCAGCTTTGTCAGGTAATCCGAAAAGTCCTCGCTTGTCAACAGCACCTGCATATTGGTCAAGCTGCCGGCGATATACAGCGCTTTGATGCGCGCTTTAAAGTCGTTATACTTTTTATCAATCGCCTTTTGCTGCTTGTCGATTTTCACCTTCAGCGCATCAATGGATTCCTGCGTTTCGGTAATTTTGGTTTCCAAATCCGAAATCTGCGCATTGATGGTGGTAACTGCATCCTTGGCAGTGTTGTAAACATCGAGCTTTGCTTGATAGGTCTCATTGGCAGCCTCTGCTTTTGACTCTAAATCCGACGCCTTTTGCTTGGCAGCCGCGATTTTTTCCTGCAGGGAGCTGACACTGTCCTCTGCCACTACGCCAATAGAGCATGAAAAGAGAAGCATCACTGCCAACAGCAGTGCCATCATACTGCTCAGCGCCTGTTTGATTAAAGCTTTATTTTTCATCATCACATACCCTTATTTTTTATTCCTTACAGATAATTAAACGGATTGACAAAGCCGCCGTTCACCACCACACCGAAATGCAAGTGCGTTCCGCCCATGCCTCTCGGGATGACATTGCCGGAACAGCCGACACCGCCGATTACCTGCCCCTTTTGCACATTTTGCCCGACACTGACATTGATATTGCTCATGTGGCAATAAATAGTCTTGATGCCGTTGCCATGGTCGATGGTGACATGGTGACCGTAGGAATACTCCCAGAAATCCGCACCGACAACCTGGCCGTCATCCGCCGCAACAACGCTTGCGCCGTAAAGACCGGGGCCGTTGGCAAAGTCCACACCGTTGTGGTTGGCATAGCCGTAGAAGCCGCACGAAACACTGGTGCAGCTCGGCACCGGGTAACACAGCTGCCCGCTGCCCTTGATGCCGCCGGATGCCGAAAGCTTGTTGATTTCAGCCAATGCCGCATTCATCTCTTTTTGCGCATCCGCCTGCGCGGCTTTGATTTGGGCAATCAGGCTCTCGCACTCCGCAAGGGAGGACGCCGCCTCGGATTTCCTTTGCTCCAAATCCGCCTTGTGCGCATCCAGCTCGTTTTTCTTTGCCTGCTGCTCCGCTCTGTCTTTATCGAGCTGCTTTTGCATATCCTGCAGCTCGTGCAGGATATCCTCTAACTCTTGAATGGTGGCGGCGTCTCTTTCGCCGATTTTGGTCACCATCTCAAGCCTGGTTAAATAATCCGAAAAATCCTTGCTTGTCAGCAGCACCTGTAGGGAGCTGACACTGCCGGCAATATAAAGAGATTTTAAGCGCGAACAAAACGCATTGTACTTTTGGTCCATCAGCTTTTGCTGCTTCTCAATCTTAACCTGGTAGTCGGCAATTTGCTTTTGCAGCTTGGTGATTTGCGCTTGCACCTGCGCAATGGTTTTGTTCAAAAGCTCCACTTGAGAAACGAGGGAATAATAGGCGGTTTGCGCCGCTTCGAGCTGCTCCTCGGCAGAAGCTTTTTGGTTTTTTAATTTTTCATATTCCTTTTTCGCGGAGGAATACTCGCTTTTTGCTTTATCGAGCTCCGATTCCGCGGATACCGGAATAGCGACGGAGGATACGAACAAGAGGCTTATCACTACAAGTACAGATAATACTTTTACTAATGCAGTTTTAAGCAATGTCATTCAATTCACTTCCTTCGTGCTTGAGATACTTGTTCATGGAAACAAAGCTTCCGCCCACACCGGTAGCCACACCTAATATGATAAAGGCAATCAGGAGAATCCACCACAGCGAGGAGAAGGGCACAAAGCCGGTGTTAAAGAGTGTCACCATGCTCGAAAGCTCCTTCATCGCAAGGGCATAAATTCCCCAAACCATCAGCTCCGCAAGACCTGCGGATAAAATGCCGATGACAATACCCTCCACAATAAACGGTGTGCGCACAAAGCCATCGGTCGCGCCGACACTTTTCATAATGCTGATTTCCAGCTTCCTGGAGAACATGGAAATGCGCACCGTGTTGGAAATAATGAAAATGGAAACCGCAAACAACAGCGCGACAACGGCAATACAAATAATGTTGACCGCTTGCCTTACCCTTGCCAATTTTTGGGCAAGCTGGCTGTTTTCGCGAATATTTTGTACATTGTCTAAATTTTTCAGGTCCTTCACAAGGTCATCAAAGCCCTGCATATCGCCGACCACAACCTTCAAGGTGTCGGGCAGCGGGGATTGGTCCGCATAGTTTTCAAAAAACTCTCTTTGCGATGCATTCATCTCGCTGAGTTGGTTTTTCCACGCCTCGTCTTTAGAGATAAAGACAACCTCTTTGACATTGTCCATCTTTTCGATTTGCGCCTTGGCGGTATCGGTCATTTTTTGGGTTGCTTTGTCATCCATAAAGACCATGATAACATTTTGCTCTTCAATTTTGGAAAGAAGGTTGGTGGTGTTAGCGCTGACCAAAACGCTGCAGCCCATCAACAGCATACAACAAATCAGCACACCCATGGAAGCGATGGTCATCAGCTTGTTGATTTTAACACTTCTAAAGCCCTCTTTAATCAGATATCCTGCAGAATTCATGATTCATCGCCCTCCTCGTCGCTGTCAGCTTCTTCCAATTCAACACTTTCAAGGAAAACGGAATAATCAATATCTGTTCTGTCCTTATTCACAAAAGTCTCTAATGTGGACTTGGAGCCGAGCACCTGGTCCACAATGTCATTTACCTTGGAATTATCATCTAAATTCTCGTGAATGTTTTCGATGATTTCATCATTAATGCCCTCGGTGGGGTAGATATCGCCGGCTTCGGCGGTATCACTCTCCGCTTTATCTAAGGCATCTAAATCGTCGATATTTTCTAAGGAATCGGGGTCATCGCTCTCGGCTTGCGCCTTGGTGATGGTATCGGAGGCAATTTTTGCCTCTGCCTGGAAGCCGTAGATATCTCCCTCATCGCCGGTGATATCGAAGCCTGTGCCGGTGTCCTTGACCAGCTTACCGTTGGCAATAACCACCTTTCTGTGGTTGAATTTATCCACCAAATCGTGGGCATGGGTGACCATGACGACGGTGGTGCCCTGTTGCGAAATCCTATCGAGCAGGTCAACAATCTCGTAGCTCATTTCAGGGTCGACATTACCGGTCGGCTCGTCGGCAATAATGATTTTGGGCTTGTTGACAAGTGCTCTTGCGAGCGCCACGCGCTGCTGCTGGCCGCCGGAGAGCTCTGCCGGGTAGCTTCTCGCCTTGTGAGAGAGCGCTACAAGCTCCAGAGCATGCGGCACTCTGCGGCGAATTTCGGATTCCTTGGTGCCGACCACGCGCATGGCAAATGCGACATTGTCGAACACGGTCATCTTCGGAATCAGTCGGAAGTCCTGGAACACAATGCCCATGCTTCTTCTGAATTTCGGAATCGCTTTTCTTTTTAATGTCGGCAGGTGGAAATCATTAATCCAAATGTCGCCGGAGGTGACATTTTCCTCGCGCATCACAAGCTTCAAAAAGGTGGATTTACCTGCGCCGGACGCACCGACGACAAAGACAAATTCACCCTGCTCAATCTTCAGTGAAATGTCGGAAAGTGCCTCGGTGCCGTTTTCATACACCTTAGACACATTTTTAAATTCAATCAAAACTGTTCTCCCTTAAAAATTAGTATTTTACCGGATTGGAATCAAGATATTTCTTGACCATTAATGCCACTTTAAAGACAATGGCATCATCAAACTCGCGCAGGTCAAGCCCGGT
>ONWY01000247.1 GCA_900321665.1 uncultured Eubacteriales bacterium | reverse complement strand
GCTCGAGCACATTAATCACATTTTCGATACCGTCTGCCGCCAGATACCTGTCATCAACCGCACCCTTGCTTTCGCCGCCGCTGGTTGCCCAGCGAATACCGGTCATACCGCTTTTGGCGATTTTCTCAAGGTGCTCGAGGTCAACCTCTTTATCCATTGCCTCGGAAAGGCGCGGGTAAATCTTGGCGATGGAAATGGCACCGTCTACCCACGAGCGCGCCGAGCCGATCGGCGCCGCAAAGTCGGTCACCTTCGCGGGGCAGGGGGTGATGAAAAACACACCGACCTTTTCCATCGGCACACCGTGCTTTGCGCTAAATTCGGTTTTGGCGATTCTCGCGGTTACCTCCATCGGCGCTTTGAGCGGCAAGACATTGTCTATCAAGCTCGGGAACCTTTGGCGAATGAGCCTGACCACTGCCGGGCACGCGGAGGAAATCACCGGGAGCTTGAGCTGCTTTTGCGCCAGCTTGCGCCGCGTGACATCTGTTACCACCTCGGCACCGCGGGAAACCTCAAAGACATCATCAAAGCCGATTTTTTTCAAGCCGTTGAGCACGATGTCGATATCATCCAAATGGTTGAACTGCCCAAACAGTGCCGGTGCGGGGATAGCGACCTTGTACTCCCAATTATCCAGCGCGGAAAGCCTGGTGGAGTGGGCGCGCTTGGCTCCCTTTGTGCAAACGCGAATGCACTCTCCGCAATCTATGCAGCGCTGCGCGCTGATTTGTGCTTTTCCGTTGCGCACACGAATCGCTTCGGTCGGGCAACGCTTAATACAGGTTGTGCAACCGATGCATTTATCTTTTTCAAGTGCTACAGAATGAAAAAATACATTCATTTCACATAACTTCTTTCAGGGATTTTGTGAGCCTGCTCACGATTTGCTTCATTTGGCGGGGCTTTGCCTTATGCTTTAACCACCATGGTAATGGTAGTGCCCTTGCCGACCTCGGTTTCAATTTCCATGGAGTCGGTATACTTTTTCATATTCGGCAAGCCCATGCCTGCACCGAAGCCGAGGCTTCTGACCGCTTCGGGAGCGGTGGACCAGCCCTCCTGCATCGCCTTTTCCACATCGGCAATACCGGGGCCGTGGTCAATCAGCTTGATGGTGACCGCATCGGAGGAAATTTCCACCTCTGCCTCGCCGCCGCCGGCGTGAATTGCCACATTGATTTCGCCCTCGTACATTGCAATGGAGACCTTGCGAATGGCATCGGGGTTGTAGCCGATTTGGCGCAGCTTCTTTTTTACCGAGCCGGAGGCTTCTCCCGCTCTTGTAAAATCATCATCCGCCGAGGGGATGTCGTAAGTCAATTTGAGTCCAGCCATCAGATATTACAACCTCCGCGCAAGCCTGCGTCATACAATCTGCCGCAAGCGGTAAACATTCTGTATCTTGATTTTAAGAGGGTGATGCCTCTCTCCTCCGCCAAGTCAATAATGGTCTGGTCGGGGGACTTGCCGCGAATAAACACGATGCAGTGCATATCCATCATATCCGCGGTGCGCACCACCTGCGGGTTGACAAGCCCTGTCAACAGCACGGATTGGTCTTTGACGAATGCGAGCACATCGCTCATCATATCGCTGCCGCAAGCGGAAAGAATTTCTGCGTCCATATCCGCCTCGTGGACAACCTCTGCTTCCAAAATATCAACTATGTCTTTTACCTTCATCTTGTAACCTTCCTTAACAAAAGTCCAAACTTTCCTATTTTAAATAATTTAATATATAATAACATAAAGGTGAGCTGATTTCAATATCAACCGATAAAGGAAATCGAAAAAAATGTGAAAAATTTGTTGACAATTTTCCCTTCTTTTGACGGTTTTAACAAAATATGCTATTCTAATAAAAGAATAACGCAGTAAATGATGACAGGCAGGCGATAAAATGAACACGCTCAATATCTATGCCGTCGGCGGGGACACGGTGATTCTTTCCGCCGGTGTGCCGGAGGCGGAAATTGCCGCCGACAGTGCGGAAATTATCAAAGGCGACCCTTTTCAGGCACAGGCAGGCTTCGTGCTGAGCACCGAAATTAAAATACCGCGCAACGCTTGCGCGGGCAGCTTCTTCAGCGCCGATTGCACCCTGTGCTTCGGCAAATACCTGTGCGAGAGAACCGGGGTGGAGACAGGCACATTTACCGTTTCCGCCACCGGTATCGGCGCCGTGCTGCGCGTTGAGGCACAGGCACAAAACAAGGTCTCTCTTTCCCTTGCCGGCAAAGCGCAATGCCTGCTCGGCGGCGCATACCCCTCTGTGATTTTCGGCGGTTGCGAATACTTTATTGCCGCGCGCAGCGCGGTGGGCGATGCGCAAAGCCTTATGCGGCAGTTGGGCGAAGACTCCTCGCAGGAGTGCAGCGCTCTGCTCCTCCTTTCGGAGGATGCGGTCGAGCCGTATTTTTTCCAAAAGGGCGATGCGCTGTGCGGTTTTTCGGCAGGCAGCGCGGCTCTTGCGCTGGCTTTTTACGAGAGCGAAAGCGCGCGCGATTTTTTCAAAGCAACCTATCGCTTCCCCAAAGGCACAAGGGAGGTGGAAATGAAGCGCTTTTTGAGCGAAGCGTTTGATGCGCGCCTGTGTGCCGATGTGGAAAAAAGAGGATAGGCGCTTTCGATGCTTTACAATTTCTTTACATTTTGTTTATTTTCGGGCAATCGCCGCCAGTCAAGTTAGAAAAGGCTGAAAGTCGCTTAAATATCGGATTTTAAGCGGGTTCGTTTAAGGAGAAATCGATATGGTTAAGAAAATACCGCTTGCCCTGGGCGCTGTTGTGCTCATTGGCGCCGGAGCACTTTTGTTATACTATTTCCGCCTTTCCGTGCCGCGGCACATTGTAAACTTTGCCACCGTGCTCGGTTTGGTGCTCGGCATTGCGCTCATTGCGGCGGGGCTTTGCTTCCCGCTGGTTGTCAAAGGCTTGCGCGCGCTGTGGGCGCTGAAAGCAGGCAAAATCGTGCTCGGTGCACTCTGCGCGATGCTGCTTGCCGGCGCGGTCACCTTCTGCGTAACGCTCGGCTCTATCCTCTCGGCACAGAGCAATGTGGCAACGCAGCAGTCAACCTTACTCGTGCTCGGCTGCCAAATTCGCGGCTCTACTCCCAGCCGCATGCTCAGCGACCGCATTGAAGCGGCACGCGTTTATTTGACCGAAAACCCGCAAGCCGTCGCCATTTTATGCGGCGGGCAGGGGGCAGACGAGGACTTGTCGGAAGGGCAGTGCATGTACAACATCCTTACCGAAAAGGGCATTGCCCCCGAGAGACTTTTTATAGACGATACCTCGGTTAATACCGATACCAATATAAAAAATGCCTTGGCGGTTATTGAAAAAAATAACCTTTCCAAGGAGGTTGCGGTGGCAACGAGCGATTACCACCAAAAGCGCGCGGCAATGCTCTGCGCGGACTACGGCTTAACCGCCCGCGCGGTCAATGCCCGCACCCAAGCCTACCTGGTGCCGGTGTACTACACGCGCGAGGTCATCGCCGTTGTCGGGGAAGCGATATTTTAAAAGCGGAGAACACGAGGTTCTCCGCTTTTAAATTCTAATTTATGCCACCGCTCGCGGCGGCTAAATTAGAATTTAGCGGGCTAACGCCCTTTAAAGAAGAAAGAAGAAAGAAAAAAGAAAAATGAATGGCGGGACACCCGCACCCGATTTATATAACAATCCATCCGAGTGCTTTTCATCCACATCCATTTACACAAGGATGAATAAAAAAGCTTGTATCTACACC
>ONWY01000032.1 GCA_900321665.1 uncultured Eubacteriales bacterium | reverse complement strand
GACTGCCGACTGCTGACTGCCGACTGCTGACTGCCGACTGCCGACTGCCGACTGCCGACTGCCGACTGCTTAAATAAAAATTCAGCCACCCGCAGGGGTGGCTGAATTTTTATTTATTTCTCCAATTCTTATTGAGTTCGTTTCGCTCTTCGGCGCTTTCAAATTCACTGCCGAAGGTGCCGGCTCCAATTTCCTCCACCACTGCACTGAGTGTTTCGGGTTTATGGAAATAGAAGCCCTGTGCAAGTTCACAACCGATTTCTTTGACAAAATCATACTGTTCCTGCGTTTCCACCCCTTCAATCAGGGTTTGAATGCGCAGTTCCTGTGCCACGCGCGTAAATTCTCTTAATATCACACGGTTCACACCGCCGTTATCATCTAAACAGCGCAACAAATCCATATCATACTTAATGAGGTCAAACTCAAACTGGCTGAACACATTCAGCGAAGAGTAGCCGCTGCCGAAATCATCCATCCACAAGCGGTAACCGTTGGCACGAATGGCACGCAGTTGCTCACGCAAATTCTCTTGCCCGAGCGCCAAATCCTGTTCCGTAATCTCGACAATGAAATAACTTTTATCAATATATTTATCCAACTCATATTTTTCGAACAGGCGGTTCATCTCTTCCACCACATCAAAGTGGTCAAAATCCTGGCGCGAGAAATTGACGGATACCGGCACATGCGAAAGCCCGTGTTCATGGCGAATGAGAACCTCACGGCACACCTGCTCAAACATAAATAAATCTAATTTATATAACTGGTGGTATTTGAGCAACACCGGTATAAACTCGCTCGGGTAGATTTTGCCGCGCTCCGGGTCATTCCAACGGGCAAGGGCTTCAAACGCCGCAAGCTTACCGCTTGACATACGGTATAACCCGTGATAGTGCACGCGTATATGCCCCTGCTCAATGGCTTTTTCCAGATTTTCAAGAATATGCTGTTCGCGCAAATACGCTTCACCCTTCTCTTGCAAGAAAAATGCCACTTCACGCGTCATATTATGTTCAATACGCTTGAGCGCCTGTTTGGCGTAATCGAGGGCATCAATAAACTCGGTGTCTCCGCTCTCTACCGTGAACACGCCGCAGCGCACACCGGAGGTGTTGCCGAAAGCCGATTTGCGAATGATTTTATTTGCCTTGTAGAGCCTTTTCTCTATTTGAGAGGGCTTATCCGCCTGCGCGATGAGAATAAAGTGGTCATCCGACCCGCGGGCAACAAATGCCCCGGGCAATTGCTTTTGCAGCGTGGCAGCGCACAAACACAAGAGTTTGTCACCCTCTTTATAACCGTAGTTCGCATTATACGACTGCATGCCGTAAATATCCAAATAGACCACATAGGGTATTTTGCCCGCAGCACGCACCACATTGATTTTTTCATCGCCGAACTCATGCAAATAGTTCATATTCGGCAACTCCGTGAGCGGGTCGGTATAGAACACATCTTTGTGCCGCGGGGCATAGGCTTCCACCTGCTCACGGGTGGAGCGCTGTGCCGCCGATAAGTTGGCATAGGTAATGACTGCCAACTCCGTACCGTCAGGCATGGTTTGCCATTTACCCAAACCGTGAATATACACATAATGCTCGTGATTAGAAGCAGAAATGGCATCGGCAGAGCCGATTTGGCAACGAAATACCACATCATAGCCGCTGCGCTTATTTAAAAAGTTTTCGCTCACCGCCGAAACGATGCCCACATCATCCGGATGCATACGCTCAAACATACCTGCTTTCAGCCACGGAATCACGCTTTCGCGCTGCATCCCCGTATTGCGGCAAAAACCATCCGAAACAAGAATCGGCACTGCCTTACCGTCAATATTTTGATAAAATACAAACGAAATCACACTGCTTTCATACGCCTTTTTCAACCCTTCGGGGAACACATACAGCGCCTGTGTATCCGCCTCGGCGGGGGTTTCAATGGCTTTCATGCGCGCCTTGGTTTCATACATGCGCAAATCGGCTCTTTCAAACACTGCCGCCACGCTCAAATCCTGCGCATAGCGTGCCATACCGTAGGCAAACTGCACCCGGTTTTCGGTTTCTTCCGCTTGATTGGCATTGCCGAGTTTTTGCAAAAGAGAGTCCAGCTGTTCGTAATCTTCTCCCTCGCAAATTATCACAAATTCATCGCCGCCGACGCGGTATATTTCGCTTTTTACAAAGGTATCGCGCAAGACCTTGCACGCCGCAAGAATATAGTTGTCACCCGCCTTATGCCCCTTGGTGTCGTTGATAATTTTAAGACCATTGATATCGCACACCACAATGGCAAACGCAACTTCTTCACTTTCAATAATTTCATCTAAGCGTTTTTCCGCCTGTGCAAAAGCGTCTTTGTTTTTGAAACCGGACAGGGTGTCCGTAGTGGCTTTCGCGCGGGCATCCGCAAGGCGCTTACCGAGTTTGCGGGTTTCCTGATAATTGTTGAGCATAATGCCGGTTGAGAGAATAAACAGCGCGAGGGAAACCACCGTATACAGGGTGTTAGTGCGCCCGATTTTTTTCGCCTGTTCGTGCAAGAACTCCGCCCTTTGCGCTTCCACCCATGCGGAACCGACATCGGGATGTGCTTCGTGGTATTCATAAATATGCTGTATGGCGTTGTCGGCGGCGGATTCCGTTGCCCTTGATACCCACATCATAGAAGCGAATAACACTAAAAGTAACAACAGCACCCACACGACCACGCGGGTTTTGGTGTTGGAATCGGTATCGGTATCGCGCCGAATTAAAGCATGGTAATAAATGAGCCCAAACAGCGCCCACACGATAAAGAGGAAATAACTTTCCGTTTCCATTGCATTAAACGGCAGCAGACCGGGAACAAGCAACAGCAGCAAAAATACACCCATTAAAATAATGCCCGCAGTACCGGTTGCTTTTTCCACCCTCCGATTTGATTTTTTGGCATATAAAAATACCGCATGAGAGATTAAACCGTAAATCAGCGTGGCGCCGAGGGTGGTAACATCCACAATCCAGCCGATGGCGGTTCTGCCGAGGAAAGGAATGAGCAGCGAAACGGCGGCAACGGCATACACCGCATTTTGCGGAATGCCTTTTTTATTTAACTTTGCAAGGGGGCGCGGCGCCTCCTTTTCCCTGCCCGCTGCAAACAGCAAACGGCTGAGCGCGAGCATATTGCCGATTAAACTGGTTAAAATCACGGCAAAGAGGGATACCATTAATATTGTTACGCCCGCCTGCCCCAAATAGTGATTGGCAGCATAGAACGCGGGCACAGCCTTAATGCCCTCTAAATTGCCCATATCACTGATATAGGCAAGCCAACTGTCATATTCCGGCGGATACGCCGAAACGGAAAGAAGCGATACAAACAGGTACAGCGCCGTGGTAATCACCACGCTGCTAATTAAAATTGTACGCACTTTTTTGATGGGGAATTTATATTCCTCCGAAAAATGCGAAATGTTTTCAAAGCCGATAAACGCCCACGGGGAAATTGCCGCAATGCGCACAATTTGCGCAAAAGAGGACGAACCCTCCGCATACAGCGGTTGGTAGCTGAACGCGCTGTCGTGCTTTACGGCTGCCACCACGGCGCACGCCGTGAAGCCGACGGCAAATAACACCGCGCCGACGCTCACCAGGTGGCGCGGCAATTTGGCACTCTTGGCGCAAAGCAGCCCTATCACCACCACGGCGGCAATGGAAAGCAACGCCTCGCCCAGCCACACTTCATAACCGAATATTTTGTAATGGAAGCCGAATTGGAATGTATTGCCCATAAAGAAACGGGCGAACAGCGGCACCGAGGTAATGTTTGCCCACAAGATAGCCAGGTAGGTTAACAGCACGAACCAAAACGCCAAAAAGCCCAAATCTTTGCCGCCGGTGCGCTTTTCAAAGGTATAAATGCCGCCGGCATCGGGTGCAGAGCGAATCATATATTGCAAATTCCATGTAATCACAAAAATGACCGCCATGCCGATAAGCAGACCGAACACGGTGCCTAAAATACCGGATTTGAGCAGGTAGGTGTTACAGGTGACAATAAAAGAACCCCACCCGATACTGGTGCCGATAGAGAATGCCCACATTCCTAAGGACGAAAACCCCGGTTTTAACCGATTTTGTATTTTTCCGTTATTATCCATTTTCGTTTGTTGCCTTTCCGCCCGCCAAATCCGTTTGGGAGCGTATTTTATTAAAGATTTTTGCCGAAACTTTTTATTTTTAAACTGTCGCCTTGAGAGTGGCTTTGTGTTCATACATGCGCTTATCCGCCCGCTCAAACACTGCCTGCACATCGCTATCTCCCGCCTCATAACAGGCAAGACCGTAGGCAATCTGCACCTTCTGTTGCGCCGCATGTAGCTCGTTTACGGACTGCATTTCGGCAAGCAACTGCTCCCTGTTTTCATAATCATGACCGCGGCAAATCACCGCAAATTCATCGCCGCCGATGCGGAACACCGGGCTGTGGCGGAAAACCCGGCAAATGGCAGTACAAGCGGTGCGAATAGATTCATCGCCCTGCCGGTGACCGTAAACATCGTTAATTTGTTTTAAATCGTTAATATCGCACACCGCAATCGCAAACGGGGGTGCCTCCTGCGCTGCAATTTGTGCATTCAACTCTTTTTGCATATCTTCAAACACAAACTTGTTTTTTACGCCGGTCAAAGCGTCGGTAGAAGCCTGCCTGCGCGCAACCGACAAATCGTGCTCTTGCTGTTGCCGATTTCTCACCCGTGCGTCAATATCTTCAACCCCGATAATCAGTTTGTCGATACCGTCCTCTTCCACCTCTGCCGCTTTCAAGCGCACATATTTCGGCTCACCCTCTATCATCAAGCGGTAATCCAATACAAAGATACCTTGCGATTGAATGGCTTGCAAAATCTTTTCTTTTTTTAAGTTGTTTAACAGAAAGTCCAAATCTTCCTCATACACCACGGCGGCACTGTTTTTGTATGCGGTTTCAAAAAAGTGTTCGCCCTGCTTTGCAATGCCGAGTTTGTCATAATCCGAGGTTGCGTTATACTCGGTGTATGCTTCGCTTTCCGTTTCCACAATATACAACGCCAGCAGATTGCGGTTAAAGGCATTCAGGCGCACATGGGATTTTCGCTCTTCTTTTGCCTGTTCCGCCGCTATATGGTCTTTCATCTGTTCATCCACATCGGAAACGCCGAGAACAATGTGGTTTTCATCCCCCAATATGCGCGTTGCCTTTAAGCAGACAAAAGACGGTTCTCCCTCAATGATTAAGCGGTAATAGTAGACAAACACGCCGCACTGCTCAATCTCACGCAAAAGGGTGTCTTTTTGCACCACCGCCAACAATTCTTCCAAATCTTCTTCATAAACGACATCACGCGCCTGCGTTTTGGCTTGTTCAAAAAAGTCTTCACCATAGTTTTCTTCCGTTCGGTAGCCGACAGCCGTTTGCGAGCCGTATTTCACATAGTCGTTTGTTTGTATGTTGACATAATACAGATTAAAGTAATCTTTTGAAAGCGCATTGATAATGTTTTCGTAAGCCACGCCCACATTGACGGCTTCTTCATACGCTTCTTTTGCCAGTTCGTTTTCTTTTCGGATGCGCTCCATCTCGGTCACATCCAACATCATTCCGAGCAGGCACAGCCTGTCGCTCTCATCATAAAACTTTAGTTTTGTGGTGCGAAACTGCCACTGTTTACCGTTTGCATCGGTCACGCTCTCATCAAACACATAGGGGTGTTCCATTTCCAGAGCCAGTTTATCTGCTTCCACGAACGAAGCGGCGTTTGCACTTTCAAAAAGTTCCGCATCCGTCAACCCCGCAATTTCCTCCGGTGAGGATTTGCCCGCATAGTCGGCAAACGCCTGATTACAGGCAAGGTAAGCGCCTGTTTTAACATCTTTTGAAAAACTCATCACCGGCATATTGTTTAACAGCGAGGTGAGCGATTGTTTTAAGTGATTAATTCTTTTGGTTTCTTCCAATTCGAGGCGGTATTCCTCTTTTTCATCGCCAATCACAAAGGCATGCAGCAAACAGGTGCCCAACATGCAGCCGATACCGCAAAGCGGCAACAGAGGGTACAACAGTTGTGCCACAAAAAACACTGCCATAATTAACCCGAAAAAGATTAAGGTGCGGTAGCGGTTTTTCTTGTCGCTATGCTTGCGGTAAAAAGCGGCTGTCGCATAGCCGGAAACGAGTAATAAAAACACGGCTTGCACAATCAACACGGTGTTGCGCAGCGCATGTTCGCTATATACGGCGGTACTGCTTACCGAAAACAGAACCGGCACAAAAATATTGAGTATGACCAGTGCGCACGTAAGGCCTGCAAAAATGCGCCCGAATAAAATGATGCCCCGCCCCAACAGCGTTTTGTTTTCTTCCAAATAGGTCACGATATATTCTATCCAGGTAAGCAAGCCGAACGCCATGGCAACAAAGTAAAAAGAAGTATCAATAAACAAAGGCACCGCTAATTTCAGCGCCTCTAAAATACCCCAAAGAATATCTGTCACATAATACATAAAGATAGTGACCAAAAACCTTCTGTACAATGACCAGACGCGGCGTGAAAATGCACCGTGGCGGTTACGCATCACATCTTGATTTTCAATCACCAATATAAGCGCCGCAAGAACGCTGATAGCGGAATAATACATTTGCCGATTCCCCTTGAAAGTAATTAATTTTATTTAATATTTAATGCACTCTTATAAGTATATCATAATATATGATGAATTTCTATCGTTAAGTTTGTTGTTTTTTGCAAGGTTTTTTCGTTGAATTGTTCCAAAAATTATGCTATACTGTTAGCGATTTAAGACAAACCGGTCAAAGTTTTATTTAAAAGAAAGGTTAGCACAATGTCCGTCACAAGCAAAAAGAAAAAAGCCGAAAAACAAAAGCGCGAAGGTATTTCGTTGCGCACCATACAAATCTGCCTGATTACAGGGGCGGTTTTGTTTTTTGCGCTGATGTTATTTTTTACCTTTTTCTTATCTTCCAACTTCAAAACCCTCACACAGCGTTCCGAACACCATGTGGAACTGCGCAAAGCGGCGCTTGAATTGATGAATGCTTCCGATTACCTGACCGAAAATGTGCAACGCTTCACCGTTGTGGGCGACACACGCTTTCTCAACGCCTATTTTGATGAGGCGCTCAATATGCAGCGCCGTGAAAATGCGGTGGCAAAATTATCGCAAGATAAAGATTGTAAAAAAGCCCTCGAAAAACTGCAGCAGGCACTCGACAATTCCGTGAAACTGATGGACAGAGAATACTATGCCATGCGCCTGGTGATTGAAGCGAAAGGCTATACGGAATACCCGGAGGTGCTGAAAAAGGTAAGATTAAAAGACTACGACGCCGCCCTCTCTCCACAGCAAAAAATGTACCGCGCTACCCAAATGGTGCTCGATAACGACTACTATATGCAAAAAAATCTGATTCGCAACGATATGAAAGCGAGTTTGAATGAACTGGAAAAATTGGCAAATTCTTTTGACACTACGGCAATGCAAACCCTGCAAAGGGAATTGACCGTTGTGCGCGTGATTATTGTGATACAAGCCGTTGGCGTGATTTTTTTGGTGTGGCTTACCTCGCACCTGGGCATTCACCCGATTTTGGATGCGGTCGAACACATCAAAAACAACAAGCGCATTCACGAGAGTGGTACGAGCGAATTCCGCTACCTGGTGCGCGCCTACAACCGCATGTATGATGTTTACAAAAAAAGTATGGAGCGCTTGAATTTTAAAGCCTCGCACGATGAATTGACCGGTGTGTATAACCGCGCCGGCTATAACTCCATTTTAGAAAGCATTGACTTGACAAATACCTATATGATATTGGTCGATATTGACGATTTTAAATCCGTGAACGACACTTACGGGCACGATGTCGGCGACAAAGTGTTAATCAAAACGGCAAACGCCTTAAAAAATAATTTCCGTACCGATGATTATATCTGCCGCATCGGCGGTGATGAATTTGTGGTCTTTATGGTGCACGCTTCTAAAGAAGAACAGGCGTCGATTGGCGGCAAAGCACAGGCTATTAACGCCGCATTGGCAGATACGGCGGACGGGTTGCCCGCGACTTCCATCAGCATAGGCATTGTGCACGGCAGCGAATCGGATGATGCCGAAACACTATTTGAAAAAGCGGATGAAGCGATGTACCACGCCAAACAAAGCAGCAAAAATACACACTCGTTTAGTTAAAAAAAGAATTGGGATTTCCCAATTCTTTTTTTAGTTGCTCGCGTTGCTCGCAGTTATTCGCCACGCTCATAGTTGTTTGCTGCGCGAGCATGACAAGACAAAAATGACAAATGTTAGTTAAGAATTAGTCTATATATCCTTTCGGACGGATGGTATCCGCCCCTACATCATTAGAGCGTAGCGAAACGGGTGCGGGTGTCCCGCCCTCAATTCTTCATTCTTCATTAAAAAAAGCGCCACAGGCGCTTTTTTTATCTACCCGTCGCCGACAACATCGCAAACGGGGTTTTGAAAATGATTTTTAAATCGCCCAAGGTGGTGCGGTTTTCAATGTAGTTTAAGTCCATCTCGACCCACTTGTCAAACGGAATGTCGTTGCGGTTATCCGCAATCTGCCAATCACAGGTAATGCCGGGGGTTACGATGAGCCTGAGTTTCTGGTAATCGGTATAGGCTTCCACCTCACCGGGAAGCGGCGGGCGCGGACCGACCAGGCTCATATGACCGCTGAGCACATTGAAAAACTGCGGCAATTCATCGACCGATAATTTGCGCAAAACCTTGCCCAAACGTGTGATACGCGGGTCGTCTTTAATTTTAAACACGGGACCGTCCATCTCGTTTTGTTCCATCAACTCATCGCGCATTTGGTCGGCATTCACATACATTGTGCGGAATTTATACATATAAAATTTCTCGCCGTGGCGACCGATGCGGATTTGCTTATAAAACGGGCTGCCGTGCGGGTCATCAATAAAAATGGCAACCGCAACCATACCCATCGGGATGGCGGCGACCGTTAACAAAATACTGGAAACAATTAAATCAAATGTTCTTTTTTTGCGCCAGTAGGACTTAAACGATTTGTTATGAATCAAATCATTGAGCCTTTTTTCTGTTGCCGCATCAATTTTACCGTATTCCAAATAGGGCATTTGCTATAACCTCCGAATTTTCACTGCAAAAAACATTATGGTATTAAAAAACGGAATAACTTTCTCTAATAATGTATAATTTTATCACAATATGTTTTTTAATGCAAGGGCTTTTAGTAAATTCTAATTTATCTGTCTAAGGGCAGATAAATTAGCAACCTTTTAACGGCTCCCCTTGTGAGGGGAGCTGGCACGCAACGCGTGACTGAGGGGTAG
>ONWY01000014.1 GCA_900321665.1 uncultured Eubacteriales bacterium | reverse complement strand
TACAAGCAGGCGCTTGCCGCCGAAAGCGGCGGTGATACCAAAACCGCCTACGAGCTGTTTGCGGATTTAGGCAGCTACAAAGACAGTGCACAAAGAGCGAAGGCGCTGTTTGTGCAATACAAAGAAAACGCGCTGATAAATGCAAAAAAAGGTGATATTGTCTACTTCGGCAGCTATCTGCAAGGCGCTACCAACGATGCCGAGGATATCTGCTGGCGCGTGATTGACAAGGAGGATGACACCCTCTTTCTGCTGAGCGAATACGGCTTGGACTGCAAGCGTTTTCACGAGGAAAACACCTCTGTTACCTGGGAAAGTTGCTCGCTACGCAAGTGGCTCAACGGCGACTTTCTCGAAGCGGCATTTACCCCCGACCAGCAGCTCCAAATTCTCGAAAGCAAGGTTACGGCAGATAAAAACCCGGATTATGATACCGACGCAGGGAACGACACGGTCGATAAGGTATTTTTACTGAGCATTGATGAAGCCGAGCTCTACTTGAGCGATGATGAGCAAAGGCGCTGTTATCCGACCGAGCACTCCTTCCTGCAAGGCACCTCCTCGGGCAATAACAAGTACAACGGCAACTACACCAGCTCTTGGTTTTTACGTACCCCGGGGTTGGATGATACCATGGCGAGCTATGTTTCCTCTGCCGGGAAAATCCGCCACATGGGCTATGCGGTAAATACCGCCTTCACCACCGTTCGCCCGGCAATACGCGTGCGCATTACAAGCAACAGTGAAAACAAGTAAAATTCGATTAAACAGCGGATTTTAAGCGGGTCCTTGTGTAACCTGTTATGATAGCGACAATTCTCATACGAGAGCTGTCGCTTTTTTGCGCCTTTCCCGCTTTCGCAATCCACGCCAATTCCTCAGCGTTGTTTTTTTGCCTAGAATTTGTGCGTTTTTCACAAATATTTTTCTTTTTTTGCATACAAACAGCACAAAGCAACAAATTCCAACAAAAAACACATTTTTTCTGCTTTTTAATTGATTTATTATGTTTTTTACTGTATAATTACCTATATACGCGTAAAATTATTAATACTATCCTTTATAATAATATAAGGTAAGGTGAAAATCACAATGAAAAATGTATTGGAATTTTTAGAGAGCAGTGCAGCGTCTGTCGGCGAAAAAATTGCCGTGAAAGACGCCCGCTCTGCTTTTACTTATCATCAGCTGCTCGAGAGCAGCAAAAGCATCGGCACCGCGCTCGCGCAAAAGAGCGCTGCCGGAAAGCCGATTGCGGTTTTGATGGAGAAAAGCTGCGAAACCCTGGCTGCCTTTTTCGGCATTGCCTATGCCGGCTGCTGCTACACCCTGTTAAACCCCGCGCTTCCCGCCACGCGCTTAAACAGCATCCGCGAGGTGCTGCAAGCACAGCTTGTGATTACCGACAGCGAGCACCTTTCGCTTGCCAAGGAGCTGTTCAGCGATGAAAGCAGCCTTTTAGATATCACCGCGCTGCTGGCGCAAGAGCCGGATGAAGCATTATTGGCAGGCATTCGTGCCGGCGCAACCGATACGGACCCGCTGTATATCAATTTCACCTCCGGCTCCACCGGTGTGCCCAAGGGCGTTATCATCAACCACCGCAGTGTGCTTGATTTCATCTCGGTATTCACCAAAACCTTCGGCATTGACAGCAGCGATATTTTGGCAAACCAGGCGCCGTTTGATTTTGATGTTTCGGTGAAGGATATTTACTCCGCCATCAGCACCGGTGCCACCCTTGTCTTAGTGCCCAAGCAGCTGTTCTCCGCACCGACCGAGCTGCTCGATTACCTGTGCGAAAACGACATTACGGTCATGATTTGGGCGGTATCTGCACTATGTCTGATTTCCACCTTCCACGCGCTGGATTACAAGGTGCCGGAAACGGTCAAAAAGATTTTATTCAGCGGCGAGGTAATGCCCGCCAAGCACTTGAAGCAGTGGATGGAAAAATTACCGCAAACCACCTTTGTCAACCTCTACGGACCGACCGAAATCACCTGCAATTGCACCTATCACATTGTCAACCGCGAGGAGGAAAACGAGGTTTTGCCTATCGGCAAACCGTTTGACAACGAGCGCGTTTTCCTGCTTGATGATCATAACAAGCTGATTACCGACAGCGGTATCAACGGCGAAATCTGCGTGGCAGGCACCGCGCTTTCCCCCGGCTACTTCAATGCGCCGGAGCAGACCGCCAAAGCCTTTGTGCAAAACCCGCTCAACCCCTTCTACCCGGAGATTATCTACCGCACCGGCGACCTCGGTCACTACGATGAAAGCGGCAACATTTTCTTCAGCGGCAGGAAGGATTTCCAAATCAAGCACATGGGGCACCGCACTGAGCTTGAGGAAATCGAAAGAGCCATCCACGGTATCGACGGCATCCGCCGCTGCTGCTGTATTTTCGACGAGAGAAAGAGCAAGCTTTACGGCTTTTATATCGGCGAATTTGAAAGGCGCGAGCTCTTCCAGATATTAAAAGACAAGCTGCCCGAGTTTATGATTCCGGGTGCTTTGAGAAAGGTTGAGGAATTGCCGCTGACCAAAAACGGCAAAATCGACAGAAAACAGTTAAAGGAGACAGTTATTAAGAAATGACAGAGCAATTAAAAGAAAGCCTTTTAAGCCGCTTTCCGACTCCCTTTTATGTGTTTGAGAGCGATGTGCTGCGCGAAAGAGTGCAGTTTTTAAAGGCGCATTTAGCCAAGGATATCGAGCTGTGCTATGCCGTGAAGGCAAACACCTTTATTTCACCCTATATCGCGGATTTAATTGACCGCTACGAGGTCTGCTCCCCCGGCGAGCTCGCCATCTGCACCGAGCAGGAAATCGACCCGAAAAAGCTGGTTATTTCCGGGGTGTACAAAACCCCCGAGCTGATTGAGGGACACATTTTATCCGACAACTGCGCCGGTCACTACACCGCAGAGAGCCTCGAGCAATTTGCTCTGCTCAAAAAGGCGGCGGCAGCCTCCGGCAAAAAAATCAAGATTTTGCTGCGCCTTACCTCCGGCAACCAATTCGGTATGAATGAGGAGGATATCGAGGATATTATCCGCACCGAAAAAGATAACGAGAGTTTTGAAATCAGCGGTATTCAGTTTTTCTCGGGCACACAAAAAACCTCGATGAAAAAATACAAAAGAGAAATTACTCACCTGAGCGAGTTTCTGAAAAAATTAGACAGCGAGCTCGGCTTCCAAAGCAAGGAGCTCGAGTACGGCACCGGCTTCCCCGTTTATTATTTTGAAGACGGCAAGGAATTTGACGAGGTCGCCTTCTTGCAGCAGTTCAGCGAGATTTTGGCTGCGCTTGATTACGATTGCCAAATTTCTTTAGAGCTTGGCAGAAGCATCGCCGCCTCCTGCGGCTCGTATTTCACCAAAGCGGTAGATATGAACACCAACCACGCGCAAAACTACGCGATTATGGACGGCGGCATTCACCACATTGCCTACTTCGGGCAATTTATGGCGATGAAGCACCCGTATTTCGATATTTTCCCGCAAAGAGAGGGCGAGAAAGAGGAGTGGAACCTCTGCGGTTCTCTTTGCACCGTGAATGATTTATTGGTCAAGGGCTTGCCGCTTGCCGATTTCAAAATCGGCGATACCGTTATTTTCAAAAATGCCGGCGCCTATTGCCCGACCGAAGGCATTTCACTGTTTTTGAGCAGGGCGCTCCCGAGCGTTATCGCGCTTGAAGGCGATAAAGCGACACTGTTAAGAGGCGCCGCCGAAACCTACAAGTTAAATTATTAATACAGCACATTCCCTACCGATTAATTTCTTTAATGAAGCGGTGCTTTCGGGAAAATCTATTATTTGTGAGTAAAAAGTATGGGATCTTATATTTCAATAACCTATTTGCTGTTGTTTTTGCCGATTGTAGCAATTGTTTTCAGCATTGTACCAAAAAAAGTAAAGCCGTTTATCCTGTTGGCTGCCAGCCTTGTGTTTATGTGGACCTGCAGCCACCGGTGGATGATTTATTGGGCATCTACAACACTGAGTGTCTACCTTTCGGCACTGCTTGTGGAGCACTTAAAGAAAAAATGCAAAGCTGCGCTTCCCGATGCGGAAAACAGAGAGCAAAAGAAAGCGATTAAAAAGAAATTTGCCCGCAAGCAGGTGGCTCTCGTGGCAGTCATTATCACCGCAAACATCCTGCTGCTGGCAGTGCTGCGCTACTCGCAGTTCTTTGTGGCAAATTTCAATAATATTCTGCGCCTTTTCGGTTCCGAATTTCAGGTGGCATTGCCGAAATTTGCCGCTTGCATCGGTATTTCCTTCTACACCCTGCAGGCAGTTTCCTACCTGCACGATGTCTACAAGGGCAAAATCGAAGCCGACCGCAACCTCGGCAGACTTGCCCTGTATATGAGCTTCTTCCCTATCATTATGGAGGGCCCGATTTGCCGCTATTCCGATACCGCGATGAGCCTTTGGAATTGCGAGCGCATCAAATACAAAAATTTCACCTTCGGCATGCAGCGCATCGCCTTCGGTATTTTGAAAAAGGTCGTGGTTGCCGACCGCTTAAATGTGATGGTTACCTCTATTTTCAGAGAGTATCAATATGCAGGCTATGACGGCGGCATCATTTTCCTGGGTGCCGTGCTTTACACCATCGAGCTGTATATGGAATTTTCCGGCACGATGGATGTGGTTATCGGCAGCGGCGAAATCTTCGGCATCAAAATTCCCGAAAACTTCCGCCAGCCCTTCTTCTCAAAGAGCATTACCGAATTTTGGCAGCGCTGGCACATCACTCTCGGCACCTGGTTTAAGGATTATATCTTCTACCCTGTCACCATGAGCAAGCCGATGAAAAAGCTGACCAAAAGCGCGCGCAAAAAGCTCGGCAGAAACTACGGGCCGATGCCCGCGAGCATCATTGCCTTCGGCTTAGTGTGGCTATGCAACGGTCTGTGGCACGGCGCCGGGTGGGAATACCTGTTTTTCGGCTTCTACCACTTCGTGCTCATTTCCTTGGGCAGTCTCATTTTACCGCTTTCCAACTCCCTGTTTGAAAAGTGGCACTTTGACCGCAACAAGCTTCCCTACCGCATTTTCACCATCATCCGCACGGCGATTTTGGTGTGCATCGGTGAGATGTTCTTCAACTCCAGAGGCTTGAGCGAAGGAATGAAGATGTTTAAAGTGCTGGTGACAAAGTTCAGCTTTAAATCCTTCTTTAACGGCGCTATCTTCACCATGGGCATGGACAGGTTCGATTACATAATCGTGCTGGTTGTGGTTGCGGTTGTATTTGCAGTCGGCTTGATGAAGGAAAAAGGCATTTCGCCGCGCGAGTGGATTAGCCAAAGGCACATTTGCATCCGTTGGGCTATCTTCTTTGCGATGATTTTGGTAATTGTCATCTTCGGTGCATACGGTACGGGCTACATTCCGATTGACCCGATTTATGCGAATTTCTAAGGAGGCGATGAGATGAAAGTTAAAATGCAAAAATCCACAGTGAAAAAAATCATCGGTTCCATTGTTTTTGCGGCATTGGGTATCGGGCTGCTGTTCGGCGTTTCATACTTGTTTACTCCGGAGCGCTTCCATACCGATTCGGTAAAGGATGTCAGACCCTACGGCATGCTTGCCGAGCCGGAAAACTCGATGGATGCCATCATTTTCGGCGACAGCGAGGCGTTTTCCGCCTTTTCGCCGGTGCAAATGTGGCAGGAGCACGGCTTCACAAGCTATGTCTGCTCGAGTGCTTCGCAATACATCTCCTTGACCGAAAACTTTGTGCGCCAAACCCTTGAGCACCAAAAGCCAAAGGTTATCTTTTTGGAGACCAACGCCATTTACCGCAAAATGAATACCGATGACCCCACCCTTTCAAAAATTGAAAGCATATTGCCGGTGTTCCAATACCACAACCTGTGGAAAAACTTCGACCCGATGGACATCAACGAAAATGAAAACGATTACCTTTGGCGAGACGGTTTAAAAGGCTTTAAATACATTGATATTATCAATAAATCGCGCCACCCGGATTACATGCAAAAAACCACCAAGCTGCAAAAAATCCCCGGCACCAACCTGACCCATGTGAAAAACATTTACAACCTTTGCAAGGAGCACGGCGTGGAGCTGGTTTTGGTCAGCGCACCGAGCACGGTCAATTGGAACTATGCAAAGCATAACATGATGGTGAAAATCTCCAAGCAGATGAATGTAAAATACATTGATTTAAACCTGGAGGATGTCGGCTTGGATTGGAACCACGACACCTGCGACAGGGGCGACCATGTCAATTACTACGGCGCCACCAAGGTTTCCGCCTTCTTCGGCAACTACGCGGCAAAGACCTTCCAACTGCCCGACCACCGCAAGGACCCGGCTTTCAGCGATTGGAACGATTTGAAGCCCTTGTATGACGAGGTTACCGCCAGAAGCAAAACCAAGGCATAACTTATTAAAAAAGCGCAAAGCGCTTTCCATAAAAGAATATTATTAAAAGGAGAATAAATATTATGGACAGATTAATTGAAATTTTGGAAGACATTCAACCCGATGCAGATTACGAAACCTGCACCACCTTGATTGATGACCACATCTTAGGCTCTTTGCAGATTATCTCTCTTGTGGCAGAGATTGAAGATGAGTTTGACATCACTATCCCGACTGTGGAAATCAAGCCCGAAAACTTCAATTCCGCCAAAGCACTGATGGCAATGATTGAAAGATTGGAAGACGAGGACTAATAGCTGACCAATGAAAATTACATCCTATATATCAGTAGCCTTTTTGGCAATCTTTTTGCCTGCGGCTTTGCTCTTATATACGATTGTGCCAAAAAAGGCAAGACCTTTTGCCATCTTGGTGGCAAGCTTTGCCTTTTTTTGGTTTATCAGTGAGTTTCTGATTCTCTACTTGATTGCTTCAATTCTCTCGATTTACCTGCTCGCACTGCTGCTCGAGCGCTTGAAAAGCAAGCGCGACAGCGCATTGCAGGCAGCTGCTTCGCGAGAGGAAAAGAAGCAAATTAAAAAGCAAAGTCAATCAAAACAGCTTGCAGTGGTAATTGCAGGTGTTGTGATTAACATCGGCATGCTCGCCGTGTTAAAATATTCACCGTTTTTGTTTACAAACATTAACCTCTTTTTCCGCTTAACGCATATGGATGCCGCGGTAGAGGTGCCCCAATTTTTAGCACCCATCGGCATTTCCTTTTACTCGCTGCAGGCGGTTTCCTACATTCACGATGTCTACAAAGACAAAATTAAGGCAGACAAAAATATCGCGCGCGTCGCGTTGTTTATGTCGTTTTTCCCCATTATCATGGAGGGACCGATTTGCCGCTATGCGGACACGGCATATGATTTATATGCCGGCAAGCGCCTGCAATTTAAGAACCTGACCTTTGGCGCGCAACGCATCGCCTTCGGCGCTTTCAAAAAAATGGTGATTGCCGACAGGTTAAATATCATTGTTACCACCATTTTCAAAGACTATGAAGCCTTTGATTACGATGGCGGCTTAATCGCGCTGGGCGCGATTTTGTACACACTCGAACTGTATATGGAGTTTTCCGGTACAATTGATGTAGTTATCGGCAGCGGCGAGATGTTTGGCGTGCGCATTCCCGAAAACTTCCGCCAGCCCTTCTTCTCAAGGAGCATTTCCGAATTTTGGCAGCGCTGGCACATCACCCTCGGCACATGGTTCAGGGACTACATATTTTACCCGGTGACCATGAGCAAGCCGATGAAGAAGATGACCAAAAGCTGCCGCAAAAAGCTTGGCAGGCACTATGGCCCGCTTCCCGCAAGCATTATCGCATTTTTCTGTGTCTGGCTATGTAACGGCCTGTGGCACGGCGCCGGGTGGGAATACATTTTCTTCGGCATGTACCACTTTGCGCTCATTTCCTTGGGCAGCCTGATTTTACCGCTTACCAACTCCCTGTTTGAAAAGTGGCATATTGACCGCAATAAGCTGCCGTATAAAATCTTTGCCATTATCCGAACCGCACTTTTGGTGTGCATCGGCGAGCTGATTTTCAATGCGCGCGGCTTAAAGGACGCATTAAAGATGCTCAAGGTGCTTTTCACAAAATTCACCTTCAAGTCGTGGGTCGACGGTTCCGTGCTCAGCTTAGGGCTGGATATTCACGATGTGATTATCCTCATCCTCGCTGTGGCAGTGGTCTTTGCTGTCGGCATCATAAAAGAAAAAGGGAAATCGCCGCGCGAGCTTATCGCGCAAAAGCCTATCTTCGTGCGCTGGCCGATTTACATAGCGCTGGTGGTTGCCACCGTCGTTTTCGGTGCATACGGCGCGGGCTATATTCCGATTGACCCGATTTATGCAAACTTTTAGGAGGCGCGAATGGATAAAAAAGAGAGAAGAAAAACCGTCGCGCGCAAGCTGATTGGCGCCGCTATTTTCATCCTGCTCCTGTTATTGGTTTTGCTGCTGCTTTCCCACTGGTTTTACCCGCAGCAGGAGGACTTAACCATGCAGGATGTGAAACCCAACGGTGTGCTTGCCGAGCCGGACAATTCGCTCGATGTCATTTTGTATGGCGACAGCGAAGCCTATACCGCGTTTTCCCCGGTGCAAATGTGGAAGGAGCAGGGCTTCCCCTCCTTTGTGTGCGCGAGCTCCTCGCAGTATATTTCGCTCACAGAGAGCTTTGTGCACCAATCGCTTGAGCATCAAAAGCCCAAGCTGATTATTTTGGAAACCAACGCATTTTACCGCAAAATGCACTCGGATAATGCCTTTATCACCCGCATAGAGAATATGTTCTCTATCCTGCAATTCCACAACCGTTGGAAGGTGATGTCTCCCATCAAGGTGAAGCAAACCGCCTACACCTGGAAGGATGATATGAAGGGCTATAAATACGCGAAGATGACCACCAAGGGCAGAAACTTCGAGTACATGATACCGACAAAGGAGATACAACCTATCCCCGAAATCAATGCGCAGTATGTGGAAAACATTGTCAAATACTGCAACGAAAAGGGCGTAAAGGTGCTCTTTGTCAGCACACCGAGCTACAAGAATTGGAAATACGAAAAGCACAATGCCGTTGCAGCGCTTGCCAAAAAAACAGGAGCGGCGTATTTAGACCTTAACCTGCATGCAGATGAAATTCAAATCGATTGGCAAACAGACACGGCAGATGCCGGCGACCACTTAAACTTCAGGGGTACCAAAAAGGTATGCGCCTTTTTGGGCGAGTATCTTGCCGATACCTACCAATTGGAGGATAAGCGAAACGACCCGGCATACAGCGATTGGAACAACTTAATTCCAAAATACGAGATGTTGACCTCGGAGGATAAATAAGAAAAAGGCAGTCAAGGGACACCCCCAAGCGACTGCCTTTTTTGCGCCGTTATGGCATATCAATCACGCACGAACCCGCTTAAAATCAGCTATTTAAGCGTATTTTAGCGTTTTCAAACTTGATTGGCGCCAGCCAACCTGCATTCTCAAAGCACTAAAATCCATCTTAACTACCCGGATTTTAAGTGCTTAGCAGTTTCTATTTGTCGATTTGCCATACCCCCTAAGCGATTGCAATGCACCGCACAATATGCTACAATGATACTATCAACATCAGTTTCACGATTTAAGGAGATGATTGCATGAAGGTCTTTCACGGAACTATTTTAACCTTAGATGAAAATAATACCATCGTTTCTTACTTAGTGGAGAAGGGCGGCAGGATTGTCTTTACCGGCAACACACTGCCGGACAATTACCAAAACGCCGAACTCATCGAGCTCGGCGATAAAGCGCTGATTCCCTCCTTTGCGGATACGCACATTCACTTTGCCTCCTTTGCCACCTTCCACGCAGGGCTCAATGTGATGGAGGCGACCACCAACCGACAAATTTTAGAATGGTTGCGCGCATATGCGGCAAAAGCGAAGGAAAAGCTGCTCATCACCTTCGGTGCCTCGCCCTACTCGGTAGAGGAAGGCAGGTTAGTCACCCGCGAGGAGCTCGATTCCGTTTGCCCCGATAAGCCGGTGTTTATGGTCAAATACGATGGTCACGCCTGCGTGGTCAATACCGCTTTACTGCGCAAGGTGGAAAGCAAGGTAAAAGATTTGAGAGGCTATCACCCCGATACGGGCGAAATGAATCAAGAGGCATTTTTTGCCATCAGTGATTTTGTAACCAATTCCATCCCCCTGCTCAGCCTTGTTAAAAATATGCAAAAGGCTGCGGATTTTATGGCGAGCAAGGGCATCGGTATGATTCACACAGTCAGCGGTGTCGGCTTCACCGGCGATATGGATGTGGATTTGGAGCGCTGGTGCGGCAGAGGCTTCGATAACGGTATGCAGCTGAGAGTGTTTATGCAAACCATGCAGGTAAAAAACGCGGTAAAGCGCGGTTTGCCGCGCATTGGCGGTTGCTTCGCCTGCGCGCTTGACGGCTGCTTCGGTTCTGCCGATGCGGCGATGAACGAGCCGTATGAAGGCAGCGATAACAGCGGCGTGCTCTACTACACCGATGCGCAGGTGGAGGCTTTTTGCAAGGAAGCCAACCGCGCCGGGCTGCAAATTGAAATGCACGCTATCGGCGACAAAGCCTTTGACCAGGCGACCAGAGCGCTCAAAGCCGCGCTCGAGGATTGCCCGCGCGAGGACCACCGCCACGCGATTATTCACGATTGCCTGCCCACCGAAGAGGGCATTCGCATCTGCAAGGAGTACCACATCGCCATGCCGGTGCAAACGGCGTTTATCAACTGGCGCCAAGAGCCGGATGCCTACTTGGAACAGCTGCTCGGCAAGGAGCGCTGTGCAAGGCTGAACCCGCTCAAAACCTTCGCGGATAACGGCATTGTGATGGGTGCCGGCTCCGATGGTCCCTGCACTTCGCCCGACCCGATTGCCTGGATTTATAAAGCCTGCAACCACTCGGTAAAGGAGCAATCGGTCAGCGTGTACGAAGCGCTGAGAATGTGCACCTACAACGGCTACTACTTAAGCTTTGATGAAAAAGAGAGAGGCACTCTCGAAAAGGGTAAATATGCCGATATGGCAGTGCTCTCCGAAAACCCCTATGCGGTTCCCGTAGAGGAGCTCGGCAGGCTAAAGGTAGAGCAGCTGTACCTGCAAGGCGAAAAATACCGCAGCTGCAGCAAGGGCGCGGTTGCCCACATTCTCGCCGGAATGAAAAATAAACAAGCGAAGATATGAAAAAAGAGCCGCAAGGCTCTTTTTTTTTGCGGGCTAACGCCCGCTAAATTCTAATTTGCGGGGCTGGTAAAGCTCCCAAATTAGAATTTAAGTTATATTTGTGCTTCGCACAAGTTATATTGACACGATGTGTCAGTTATATTGCGTTAAAACGCAGTTATATTCGACT
>ONWY01000015.1 GCA_900321665.1 uncultured Eubacteriales bacterium | reverse complement strand
GGGCCCCGGTCTCGGCGTGCGCTGCCTCGGCGCGATTACCAGAGATAGGCTCGAGTGTGTCAGAGAGGGCGATGCTATTTTGGGAGAGGAATTTGCGAAGAATGGCTTGCAGGGCAAGGTTTGGCAGTATTTCACCGCGATTCCCGATATCAAATCCACCGGTGTCAAAGAAGGCAAGCGCTATGAAGGCTACCCGGTGATTATCAGAGCCGTGAATACAAAGGATGCCATGACCGCCACAGTCGAGAATGTGCCCTTTGAGCTGCTGCAGCACATCACCGAGCGCATCACCACGGAGGTTGAAGGTGTCAACCGCGTGCTCTACGACTTAACACCCAAGCCTATCGGCACGATTGAGTGGGAGTAAAGCACATTTTATCTTGAAATGTGCTGAGTTATCCTGAATAGCTTGAAACAGCAGGCATTCTACGGAATGCCTGCTGTTTTTGGTATCAATATTGATAACGAAATGATAACATTACGGTAGCTGAAAGCAATTTTCGCCGCCCATTATTCCTTGACATATTCGAATTCATACGGTATAATATGTTATACAAATCATACTTTGGAGGCGGTATAATGAAAGCACCTGAAGGAAAATATGCATGGACGGCCACCGTCGGAGAAAAAGGACAAATCGTAATCCCGAAACAGGCTCGTGATATTTTTGGAATCAAGCCTGGAGATACGCTGCTGCTTTTTGGCGATGAGGCGAGGGGGATCGCCATCCCTCCGAAGCAAGCCTTTGCAGAATGGTTTAAGATAGTTTTTCAGGATCAGGAGGGTGATAAGGTATGAAAAAGGTTGCCTTTTTCTGTATTCCTGCGCACGGTCATACAAATCCCATGCTCCCGGTTGCAGCGGAACTGGTGAAAAGGGGGAATACAGTACGATTCTATTCGTTCAACGAATTTGAAGAGAAGATCAATGCAACAGGCGCAGAATTTATCTCCTGCGACGCTTTTCTACCGAAACTCACGAAGCGGGAAGAAGCCGGACTGAAGAATGTTTCCACTACAGAGATGACGATTCAGGACATTCGGATCACGCTCAGCATGGACAGCTTTCTCGACGAAGAGTTCAAGACCTTCCGGCCTGACGTCGTATATACGGATTCCGTTTGCTTCTGGGGAAAATTAAACGCATGGAAACACCATGTGCCGATGGTTGTTTCTACCAGCACATTTGCTTTTAATCAATTGTCATCCCAGTATATGAAGAACACGCCTAAGGAACTGGCAGATATGATCTTCGGGTTGCCGAGGATCTCTAAGGAGTTGAAAAAGCTCGAACCATACGGCTATCGTGTGAAGGGGGCTTTGTCTCTGGTACAGAGCGACAATCAGACAGATAGCATCGTCTATACTTCGCGGCGTTTTCAGCCCTATGCAGAGAGCTTTTCGGATCACTACGCATTTGTAGGACCTTCTGTTTTCTCAGATGCCGTTCCGGAAAAAGCGAAGGACCGCCCGCTTGTTTATATTTCTCTGGGGACCGTCATCAATGACAGACCCGATTTCTACACAAAATGCATAGCGGCGTTGCAGGATCAGAAGGTTGACGTCGTCATTTCGTGCGGAAATGCGGTAAACCGCGCGTCATTGGGAGTGCTGCCTGACAACATCCATGTGTATCCCTACGTGGATCAGCTCGATATTCTTTCCAAAGCGGACGTTTTTATAACACACTGTGGCATGAACAGCGTTTCCGAAAGTCTCTATATGGCTGCGCCGATGGTGCTCTATCCCCAGACAAGCGAGCAGAAAGCAGTAGCGAGAAGGGTAATGGAAATTGGTGCCGGTACGGCTTTAAATGACGATTTCATTGACGGGATCCGGGCGTCTGTACAGGAGATTCTGCGCAACTCCGCCTACGCGAAAGCCGCAGAGGTGTGCAGTACAGATTTTCGTTCCTGTTCAGGTGCTGCCGGGGCAGCGGAGTTTATCGAGAATGCACCGCATACATCGAACGGATCAGATGTTGTTGGTGAGCTGAATAAATCGACAGTGAGATTCCACTTCATATACTGGGCGATAACCATCGCCGCCATCCTTCTGGTTGGATTTCTTATCAGTTGGAAATATGTGTGGATCATTGGAGTTGCAGCCGGTATCCTGTTTTATCCAATCAGCAAGGCAATACAAAAACGGAAATACACCTCCATTCTGCACAGGATCCAATAAATAAATGGATCGCTTTCCGGAATGACAACAAGCACATAAATCTTGAATAACAGCGTTCAAGCAAGTATAATAGGTTCGTGATTATCCGCATCAGACCCCGTCCACTGTTATCAACGCTGATAACAAAATGATAACAGAAAGGATGATAGGCTGGATAATATGGATACATCAAATAATCGAAGGAACCACAAACAGGACGGACAATATTTCCTAAGCGAAATCAGTTAAGTTTTATCGAGTGGGAATAATATCACAATACAAATAATATAGCCGAAAAGGTTGATATAATAACCTTTTCGGCTTTTTCTTTTTGTTTGCTGAGTGCGTTTTGAGTACAAAAAATGTGTATAATGATACAAAACTTTGTGATATCGTAACTCAATTGTTAAAGGTAAAAAAGGTTAGATGCGGCGATGAAATGATTTTTTCGGTAAAAATTTGTTCATAGCAAATTTTTGCAGTTTTTTTCTGACGGTTTTCTTTTGGTTTACTCTTTCCAGGGTTTGATATTCCGGCAAAAGGGTGGTAGAATAAAGATAGTTATGATTATTGTGTAAAGTGAAGTGAAAATGTGGAAAATACTTTTGAGAAAATTTATGCGGTGGTCAAGCAAATTCCTCGCGGCAAGGTGGCGACTTACGGGCAGGTGGCATTGCTTGCGGGAAATCCGCGCTGGAGTCGTGTTGTCGGCTACGCGCTGCATGTAAACCCCGACCCGGGCAAGATACCGTGCCACCGTGTGGTGAACCGCTTCGGAGAATGCTCCGGCTCCTTTGCTTTTGGCGGCAGGGCAACACAGCAGATGCTGCTCGAGGGCGAGGGGGTCACCTTTTCGGCGGGCAAGGTAGATTTGAAAAAATACCTTTGGAACGGGGAAGGTAAATTCTAATTTGCGGGGCTCGTAGAGCTCCCAAATTAGAATTTAATGAATAATGAATGATGAATACTTGAGGGCGACACATTCGCACTTGATTGTATTAGCTTTGATTTAAGCTAAAGTTGGCTTAAATATGCGAAAAATAGATATAATCTATTCAAAAAATAGAGCGTAGCGGAACGGGTGCGGGTGCCCCGCCCAACACTCTTATCTCTTCTCTCTTATCTATTCTCTAAGCGAACAAAGTGAGCGTTCAAATTCTAATTTAGCCACCACAAGGGTGGCATAAATTAGAATTTAGTTGACAATGCTTTTTAGTTGTGCTACAATAGTTCCAAATTGCGAATAAATTTCTCAAAAGCGATGAAGGAATTAATGACCGGCTTCACTTCAGCAAAGAGAGCTGTCGGGTGGTGTGAGGCAGTGTGAACAGTCGGTGAGTCTCATTCCGGAGCTGAGCCGCGGAAAGCAGTAAGCGGCTTCGGGTTGCTCCGTTACCGTAGCAGGAGGTTTGGTTGAACCTCACAAAGTGGGTTTGCATGGCAAACCAAGCAGGGTGGTACCGCGAAAAATTCGTCCCTGAGGCTGAGTGAAGCCTCAGGTTTTTTTATGGTATATTGCTTTTTTGGCAGAAATGCCTGAAATATTTTAGTGCGCACAGGCGGCTTGAGGTCGCCGGAAAGGAAAAGGGTTATGATGAAACAGATTAAGATTGCAGACACAACATTGTGCCGCGAAAACAATGCATTCGGTTTCAAGGAAAAGATTGAGATTGCAAGACAGCTCGAAAAGCTGAATATTGATATTATCGAGCTACCTGAAATTACAAACAGCAGAACCGATATCCTATTAGTGCGCACTATTAGTGCCTTTGTAAAAAATGCATATCTAAGTGTCGGCGCCGGCATGGGCGCGCAGAGTATTGCGCAGGCTGCCGAAGCGCTTGCCAACGCGCAAAAGGGCACTATCCGCATTGAGCTGCCGGTATCGCCGGTTTGCATGGAGTATATGTGCCATAAAAAGCCGGCAAAAATGCTCGAGTGGATTGCCGCTTGCGTGAAGGAAGCGAAGGCGACCGGGCATGCGGTCGAATTTTGCGCGAGCGATGCAACGAGAGCGGAAACCGATTTTCTTTACACCGCGATTAAAACCGCAACCGAATCGGGTGCCGATAAAATCACCATTTGCGACACGGCAGGCTCTCTATTGCCGGATGATTTTGCCGCCTTTGTCAAAGAGATTGCCGAGCACACCGGTGTGCCGATTGGCATCAAGTGCTCTGACAAAGCAGGGCTTGCCGCCGCGCAGGCAATCCTCGCTGTGCGCGCGGGTGCAGACTGTGTGAAGTGCGCAGTCGGCGGCGATACGGTCAGCTTGGATACTTTCGGCTCCATTATTAAGGATTACGGCACGGATTACAACATTTGCGCCGCTATCAAAAATACGGAGCTGCACCGCACCATCAACCAAATTCATTGGATCACGGACAATGCAAAAAATGATAAATCCACGGTCACAGTCAGCGAAGCCGATACCGGTGTGACACTGAATAAAGATGATGATAGGGAAACCGTGCTCAGCGCCGTTGCAAGGCTCGGCTACGATTTGAGCGATGAGGACAAGGGCAAGGTGTATGATGAATTTTTGCGCGTGGCAGTGAAGAAAAATGTCGGCGCAAAGGAGCTCGATGCCATCGTTGCCTCCGCCGCACTGCAGGTGCCTGCTACCTATAAATTGATTTCTTATATTATTAACAACGGCAATATCATTACCGCAAGCGCCCATATTGTGCTGGAAAAAGACGGTGCACAAATTGAAGGCATCGAGCTTGGCGACGGTCCGATTGACGCTTCATTTATTGCGATTGATAAAATCATCGGTCACCATTATGAGCTGGATGATTTCCAAATTCAAGCCGTTACAGAGGGTAAGGAGGCAATGGCTTCCGCGCTCGTGAAACTGCGCGCCGGTTCGAAGCTCTATTCGGGCAAGGGTATTTCAACCGATGTGATTGGCGCGAGCATCAGAGCTTACCTGAATGCGATTAACAAGATTGTTTACGAGGAGGCACAAGCATGAATCTTTCATTTTCTACTTACGGCTGGCATGGCTACAGCTTTGAGGAATTTTGCGATGCCGCCGAGTACCTGGGCTTCAAGGGAATCGAGCTGCACAACATCTACAATCGCGTTTTTTCGGGCGAGAAGGGTGCGCTGAATGATTACGAGATAACGACCACCCGCCGCACCTTATTCGAGAAAAAAATCAAAATTCCCTGCATGGATTCCGTTGGCGATATATCCGATGAGGAAAGCGGTGAGAAAACTCTTGCGGAGATTCGCCGGTGCCTTGCGATTGCGGAAAAGATGCATATTCCGTATATCCGCGTAAGAGCGAAGGCAGAGAAAAAGAACGAGCAAAATTTTGCTTTTGTTACCAAAATACTCGAGCAGGTAATTCCCGATGCCGAGAGTAAAAATGTGGTGGTATTGATTGAAACGAGCGGTATGTTTGCCGATACGGTGGTACTGCGCGATATCCTCGAAAACTTTGCAAGTGATTCCTTGGCGGCATTGTGGAATACCAGCGCTGCATTTCAAGCAGTGGGGGAGAAGCCCGAGGCCGTCATCAAAAATCTCGGTGCCTATGTTAAGCATGTGCATATGACCGATATGAGAAAGACCGAGGGCGCTGTGGAGCACTGCTTAATCGGCGAGGGAGAGCTCCCGATTCGAGATATTATGCTGGCATTGCGATCGGTCAATTACGATGGCTTCATCTCTCTTGTTTGGGACCCGCACTGGTTAGAGGAAGTTGACGATATGGAGATTATCTTCTCCCATTTTGTCAACTATATGAAGCAGTTTAGCGATACTTCCACCAAGGAAAAAACGCTCTACTATAACAATGCGCACACAGGCCGCTTTGTTTGGAAAAAGGATTTATTGATTGAAAAGACCTTTTCCGAGGTGCTTGACCGCATGGTAGAGGAATTTCCCGACCAATATGCGTTTAAATATACTACCTTGGATTACACCCGAACCTACAGCGAGTTTCGTGATGATGTGGATGAATTTGCCCGCGTGCTCATTTCCATGGGCGTGAAGGCGGGCAGCCATGTAGCGGTTTGGGCTTCAAATGTGCCGCAGTGGTTTATCACCTTTTGGGCGACAGTAAAGCTCGGCGCGGTGTTGGTTACAGTCAATACCGCATACAAGGTGCACGAGCTTGAGTACCTGCTCAAGCAATCCGATACCCACACCCTGGTGATTACCGAGGGCGCAAAGGATACGCACTATGGCAAGATTGTGGCGGAGCTTTGCCCGGAGCTTGAGAATACCAAGCCCGGAAAATCGCTGCATGCAAAGCGCCTGCCGTTTTTGAGAAATGTTATCACGGTCGGCTTCAAGCAAAAGGGTTGCCTTGAGTGGAATGAAGCACTCGAAAGAGCCTCTCAGGTGAATAAAGAGGAAGTGTATGCCATGGCGGCAGCGGTCAAGCCCGATGATGTTTGCAATATGCAATACACCTCCGGCACCACCGGCTTCCCCAAGGGTGTTATGCTGACCCACTATAACATTGTCAACAACGGCAAGTGTATCGGCGACAGGATGGATTTATCCACGGCGGACAGAATGATGATTCAAGTGCCGATGTTCCACTGCTTCGGCATGGTGCTGGCGATGACCTCCACCATGACACATGGCGGCACGCTGCTTCCCATTCCTTATTTCTCGCCGAAGCCGTCGCTTGCGTGCATTCACAACGAGCACATTACCGCATTTCACGGTGTGCCGACAATGTTTATTGCTTTGCTCGAGCATCCCGATTTCCCGAAAACGGACTTTTCTTACATGCGCACCGGCATTATGGCGGGCAGCCCCTGCCCCATCAGTGCGATGCAGGATGTGGTCAACAAAATGAATATGAAGGAAATCACCATTGTTTACGGGCAAACCGAGGCTTCGCCCGGTTGCACGATGAGCTCTACCGATGACCCGCTTGAGGTCAGAGTGGCAACGGTCGGCAGGGCGATGCCCGAAATCGAGTGCAAGATTGTTGACCCCGAAACAGGTGAGGATTGCCCCGATAATGTGACCGGCGAGTTTGTGGCGCGCGGCTACAATATTATGAAGGGCTACTACAAAATGCCCGAGGCAACGAGTGCCGCGATTGATAAAGACGGTTGGCTCCACACCGGTGACTTAGCTTGCCGCACGCAGGACGGTAATTATAAAATCACCGGCAGATTGAAGGATATGATTATTCGCGGCGGTGAAAATATTTACCCGAAGGAAATCGAGGAATTTATTTATACCAACCCGAAGGTTAGCGATGTGCAGGTAATCGGTGTGCCGGATGAGCAATACGGTGAAGAGATAATGGCATGCGTCATCCTCAAGGAGGGGGAGAGCATGACCGAGCAGGAGATGAAGGAATTTGTCGGCGCGAGCATGGCAAGGCATAAGGTGCCGCGCTATGTGGATTTTGTGGATGCTTTCCCGATGAATGCCGCGGGCAAAATTCTGAAATATCAAATGCGCAAGGATGCGGTTGAAAAATTAGGCTTGCAAAAGGCAGCAGGTGTTGTGACTGCATAATATTGTGTTTAAAAGGAGAGTAGCACGCCACTCTCCTTTTTTCTCGGGGCTGCATATTGATTCGCTTTAGACAAATATCGACAAATGCATTAAAAATATTTGCATTATATTGATTTTGTGATATAATAGGTGAAAATTTGTCAAGGATTAGGAAATGGAAAATGTATTGCTTCAAGTAAATACCCGCGCGCAGTTTCGGCAATGGCTGCTTGAAAACGCCCGGCAGGCAGATGAATGTTGGCTGTCGCTTAAGCGCGGCGAGCCTGTTGGGAGCGATACATTTTACTACTTGGATGCTGTGGAAGAAGCCCTGTGCTTTGGTTGGATAGACAGCACGCTAACCAACGTGGAGGGCATCGCTTTGCAGCGATTCACACCGCGCCGCGCCGGCAGCCATTGGACCGAACTGAACAAGCAGCGCGTGCGCCGCTTAGAAAAGCTCGGGTTGATGACTGATGCGGGCAGGCGCGTTTTGCCGCCAATGGGACCGCGCAGCTTTCGGGCAGACCCGGAGATTGTAGCGGCTTTAAAGCGTGCAAGAGTATGGAAAAGGTTTCAGGCATTTCCACCGCTGTATCAGCGCATTCGCTTGAGCAATATTCAGTTTTATAAGCAACGGAATATGGATTACAACGCGGCGCTCGAACGCTTGATTGAGAGCACGAAAAAGGGCAAAATGTATGGCGTGTGGGATGATTACGGGAGATTAACCGATTCGGATTATTAGCAGGAAAATGATAAAAAGAATTGTATCAATTATATGCATTATTGCGGTGTGCGCGGCAGGCATCGGTATTTATGTGGTGATGAGCGGCGGCAATGTATCGGAAAAGCCGGATACACTCTCGCAGCAACCCTTGCCTGACCCTTATGCCACTGAGAATGATTACCGAGAGGATATCTTTTTTCACCAAAAGCATTGGTGGGTGGATTACGGCACGGTTCACAAGGATGTATCGTATTACTCGCACATAGCGCGCGAATACAAGCGCTGCAATATCCTCTTGCCGGCAAATTACGATGCCAAAAAAGCATATCCGGCGTTATATTTATTCCATGGTTTTCACGGGCAACCTGCCGACCATATTGATGAGCACTCGTATTTGACTATTCTTTACGGAAACCTGTTATACAAGGGCTTGGCAAAAGAGATGATTATTGTCAGTGCCGATATGTACACAGCGAAATTGGCGGATAAAGAGAAAAAAACACAAGAGCAGCTGCGCTTTATTTATGATAAATGTGTAGATGATTTAAAGCTGGATTTGATGCCCTATATTCAAGCACATTATTCCATCAAAACAGGTAAGGAAAACACGGCAGTGGCAGGTATTTCCGAGGGCGGTGCCGAGGCACTGTTTGCCGGCTTTAAGTGGCTGGGCGAATTTGGCTATATCGGTTCCTTTGCTCCCAACCCCGGTGTGATTCATACCAAGGATTTTGTCGGCACCTATTGGGATAAAACCGTGTTTGAGCAATTCCCGCAGCCGCAGCCGGGCGAAGAGCTGCTGTATCTCTATATGAGTGTCGGCAACAAAGACCCGCACAGTGTGAATGTGACAAGAGAGTATCAAAAGGCGCTTGATGAAATCGGTGTGCAAAATCAGACCGATTTTGTGAAGGGCTTTGGGCATGATATGTCATTTTGGAAGGCGTGCTTTTATAATTACCTGCAAAAGATTTTTTAACATTAATTTAGGGATGCGGTTTGCCGGGCAAACCGCATTTTTTTGTAACAGAGCACAAGCTTGCTTTCCATATGTGCTAAAGTATGGTATACTGTTTTAGAAAGGATGAGAGCGATGAATGTGACAATGAATTTGTATTATACCGGCAAAAATGGCGCGGCACAGGCATTTGCGGCAGAAATGGAGCAGAGCGGTTTGGCGGCGCGTATTCGCGGCAAATCCGGCTGTGTAAAGTATGAATACTTCACATCTTTAGCAGATTGCGAAACGGTACTTTTAATTGATTCGTGGAGCAATCAAGCAGCTTTAGATGCGCACCATGCCTCGGCAGAAATGCAGGAGCTCGCCGCCCTTAGAGAAAAATATGATTTGCATATGAGGGCGGAGCGCTATGCGGCAGTAGAACAGCAGGAAGCCGATAATCGCTTTATTAGGGAGTAGTATGAATAGAGAGCAGGTTAAAAAACACATTAAAGACTATTATGCAATCGAGGGTGAAAGTCTGTGGGCAAGCTTTCCGAACTATTTGGTATTCCGCAATCCGCGCAATAAAAAGTGGTTTGGTATCATCGGCGATGTGGAGCGCAGCAAGCTGAAGCTGAAGGGCACCGGCAAGGTAGATGTGCTGGTGATTAAAAGTGACCCGCTCTTGATAGGTTCGCTGATTAAAAATGAAGGCTTTTTGCCGGCATACCATATGAATAAAGAAAGCTGGGTGAGTGTTTTGCTCGATGGCAGCGCGAAAGCGGAGGATGTCAAACCGCTGATTGGGTTGGCTTATGATATCATTGATAAAAAGAAATAAACAATTAAAAAAAATGAATCGCGCGCTTGCAGCCGAAGGCTTGGTGCTCAAAGCAGTCAGCCCGCTCGGCTTCAAAACCGCGCAGCGCCTGATGGGGCCGCTCAGCGCGGGCGCCTTGCGCATGCTGCCGTTGCATCACCTGCATTGTAAAAAAGGGCAACTGCACCGCGCGGATGGCAGTGCGATGCGCATCTGCCTGATGCGCTCCGAAAAGCGCAGCGGCAAGTGCATCGGCATACTGTGGCTTCACGGCGGCGGGTATGTGCTCGGTGCACCCGAGATGGCTGTGATGTCGTTTCCGCGGCATTTATTAAAACATTGTAACTGTGTGATTGTTGCGCCGGATTATGCGCTTTCTTACCAAAAACCCTACCCCGCAGCGATAGAGGATGCGTATGCAGCGCTGCAGTGGATGAAGCAATACCGGCGGCAGCTTGGTATTGAGAGCGAGAAGCTTGTTGTCGGCGGTGAGAGTGCAGGCGGCGGCTTATGCGCTGCGCTGTGCCTTTATACCCGCGATAGGGGCGAGAAGTGTATCGGTATGCAGCTGCCGCTTTACCCGATGATAGATGACCGGGAAACGGTTACCTCTCGCTGCAACCGTGCACCGGTGTGGGATACTAAAGCCAACCGTGCCGCTTGGGAAATGTACTTGGGCACGGGTGTGGATAAGAGCGCGGTGCCGCCCTATGCCGCACCGGCAAGGGCAGAGAGTGTGAAGGGCTTACCGCCGGCAATTTCCATCATTGGCAGCATAGAGCCGTTTTATGCGGAAACGGTGCACTATTTTCGCAGACTTGCCACTGCCGGTATTCCGAGCGCCCTGGGCGTGGCAAAAGGTGCCTACCATGCGTTTGATATGCTTGCACCCTATGCACCTGTCAGTCGGCGGGCAACCGCATTTTTGCTGCAAAAATATGCGCAATTTGTAAAACGGTATATGATATAAAGGTAAGGGGCAGCCTCAACCGCTTGTGTTGAGACTG
>ONWY01000050.1 GCA_900321665.1 uncultured Eubacteriales bacterium | reverse complement strand
TTCACCTCCAACTATAATATGGTCGGCGTACCTGTTACCTCCAAAGCGATGGTCACCAATTCCGACTTCTTAATCGCAACGCGCCAAACCTCCAACGGCGCAACCGCAGCGGATTTATTTACCACCTTAGGCGATAATTATCAACAAAAGAAAGCCTCCGATAAAAACTATGTATCCGAGGATAATATCATTGATGCTTCCACCTGCTACTCCCCCGATAAGACCTGGTTTATGAAAAACCTGGTACACGCCATTTTCGGACCGGATGATTGCTACACCGAGTTTATCGCTTGGCTTGCGGTTAATAACGATACCACCATCGAAACAAGCGATGAATACCCGCAGTTTATGGATTATTCCAGAAAAGAAAACACCTTAACCAAGATTGAAAAGGTAGTCATTGAAGACCCGAAGGAAGCCGCAAGCGGCGAATATATTTCCTCCGCGGTAACGGTTTACAAGTACACCCAAATCACCGCTTTGGGTTGGGCTGTGATTATCGCGGCAGCCGTGCTCCTTATCGTGCTCATCGCTAAAAAGCGCGAGAAGCCGGTGATTCCCGGCGTGCTCACCGCAGCCGAAATCAAGGCGCTGCCTAAGAGCGAGCGCAAGGCGGCAAAGAAGCAAAACAAGGCACTCATCAAAGAGTGGAAAAAAGAGCAAAAAGCCAAAAAGAAAGCGCGCAAGGCGGAGCTGAAAGCCATGCCGCGCGCAGAGCGCAAAGCAGCTATCAAAGCAGACAAAGCCGAGAGGAAGGCAGCAAAGAAAGCCGCCAAAGCGGCAAGAAAGGCTGCAAAGAAACAGGCAAAGATTGATAAGAAGGCTGCCAAGGCTGCAAAGAAAGCGGCGAAGAAATAAGAGAAAAAGCGAAGCGTTGGGGGGCACCCCTAAGCTTCGCTTTTTTAGTCGGTTCTAATCTTTCTACCCCTCAGTCACTTCGTGACAGCTCCCCTCATCAAGGGGGCGCCAAGAAGAGGTTAAATTGAACATCATATTTACATTCATCGCGGGTGTCCCGCCCGCAATTTTTGCGAAGCAAAACATCGTTTGCACACAGTGCAACTTCATTTGCGCTATAGCGCAACATCGTTTGCCGCAGGCAACATCGGTCGGCTGGCGGCAGTCGGCAGTCAGCAGTCGGCTTTATCTACCCCTCAGTCGCCTTTGGCGACAGCTCCCCTTGATTGTCGAAACAAACTTCGCAAGAGCAAAAAGCAGCGGCTGTCACATTGCCTGTGACAGCCGCTTACTTTTATAATGTTTTTAATTATATTGCTTTTAATAATGCCGGAATCTTGCTTACCAAAATCGGAATACCTGCCAAGATTTTGCCGACACCCTCTACCGAGGATTCCTCATCATTGAGCAGCTTCAGCAAGCCGTTCAACATCTGCGGGGTGAAGGCGCCCATGCTCATTGCCACAAAGTTGCGCATCGGGATTTGCGTTGCCATTGCCGCAATCATCGCGCCATCGCCATTTGCATCGGAACCCATGCCGCCGACCGCCTTGTGAATCAGCGCGCAAATTCTGCCGCCCCACTTGGTATCTCTCGCATCATCCAAGCAGCAATACTTATCGATACGCTTGTTTTTGGAACGCACCGGCGAGGGCAGCTTTTTGCCATAGAGCACCTCAAAATCTGCGCGGTCAATCGCTGTCACATCCTCGTAGTAATGCGGTGCGATTTTGGAATAATCGGGAATTTCCACCTCTTGTGCTTTCACCTTTAGCTTTGCCTTCAAGCGAATATCGCGGCTCGAAGCACCTACCAAAATATCAAACTCGCCGCTTTCCACACACCAATCATGAGTCTTGACATTATAGAAAGCAAATGCGCGCTTGTCAAGCGTTAAAGTCACCTCTTTTTGCTCGCCCGGCTCTAAGAACACCTTTTTGAATGCCTTCAGCTCCTTTTCGGGGCGGAAGATGGTGGATTCCTTGTCTGCTACATACACCTGCGCGATTTCCGCACCGGCAACATCGCCCGTATTGCGAATTTTAAAGGTCACATTTACCGTGTCGCTATCCTTAATGGAGGTTGAGGACAGCTTAATGGCGGTGTACTTAAACTTGGTGTAGGATAAGCCGTGACCAAACGGGAATACCACATTCTTTTGCGCCTTATCATAATACCTGTAGCCGATATAAACGGACTCTCTATGCTCGGCAGTCTGCGCTCTCGAGGGGTAGTTACCGAAGGTCGGGTTATCCTTATAATCCTTGATATAGGTTTCGGTGGTCTTGCCGGAGGGGTTCACCTTGCCGGTTAAGATATTGGCAACCGCGATACCGCCCGCCTGGCCGCCAAGCCCGGAGTTGAGAATCGCTTTCACCTTGCTCTGCCACGGCATTTTAATCACGGAGCCGCCTGCAAGCACCACTGCCACATTGGGATTTACCTTGCAAAGCTCGGCAATAAGTCTGTTCTGGCACGCCGGCATATTGAGGTTTTTCCTATCATAGCCTTCCCCTTCAAACGGTTCGGTTAAGCCGGCAAAAACGAGCACCACATCCGCTTCCCTTGCGGTATTAAGCGCTTCACAAAACAGGGTGTTATCCATCCTGTCGATTTCCTTTTTATAGCCTCTGGCATAGGTAACATCCACACCGAGCTTTTTCAGGTTATCATAAGCATTGTCAAGCTTTGTGGGGTTAATCACCGAGGAACCGGCGCCCTGGTAGCGCGGGTTGACTGCCATTTCACCGATGACAGCGACCTTCTGCCCCTCTTTAAGCGGCAAAAGTGCATCTTCATTTTTGAGCAGCTGCATCGAGCCCTCCGCAATGCGCGCGGCAATTTGGTGGTGCTGCTCGATGTCATAGCTGTAATCCTGTTCCAAAACAGGCTTCGCCTTTAAAATCAAATCCACAAGCGCATCTACTCTCTCATCGAGCACTGCTTCCTCAAGCTTGCCGCTCTCCACCGCTTTGATAATCAGCTTTTCATTCAAATCGCCGCTGGTGGGCATCTCTAAATCGGTGCCTGCCTTCAAGCCGGGAATGCGGTCCACGCTTGCGCCCCAATCGGTCACAAAAATACCCTCAAAGCCCCACTCTTTTCTTGCAACGGTATCTAACAGCCACTTGCTTTGGGAAGCATAGGTGCCGTTAATTCTGTTATAAGCATTCATCACAGTCCACGGTTGCGCTTCTTTAATCGCAATTTCGAATGCCGGCAGGTAGATTTCGCGCAGGGCACGCTCATCAATCACCTCGTCGATTGTCATTCTGTACGCCTCTTGGCTGTTTGCCGCATAGTGCTTGAGTGAGGTGCCGATGCCCTTGGATTGAATCCCTTTAATCAACCCTGCCGCCCACTTACCGGCAAGGTACGGGTCCTCGGAGAAATACTCAAAGTTTCTGCCGCAGGTGGGAGAACGCTTAATGTTGACACCGGGACCTAAGATGACGGAAACCTTCTCTTGCATGCACTCCTCTGCCATCGCTTCCCCCTCTTTTTCGAGAAGCTCCGGGTCCCAAGAGCAGCCGGAAAGAGATGCCGGCGGGAAGCAGGTCGCCGGGTAAGAGCCACCCAAGCCGACTGTTTTATCATCCGGGTTTTGCTTTCTCAAGCCGTGGGGACCGTCGGTCAGCTGAATAACGGGGAGCCCGAGCTCCTCGAAGCCCTCCATGTGCCAATAGTCCTTACCGGATACTATTTTTGCTTTTTGTTCTAAGCTCATTTTAGAAACAATGTCTGCATGCTTCATATTTGATTCCTCCGAATTATATATAGTATACTAATTATTCTGCGCTGCTTGGTGCAGGCGGTATATTCTTCACAAGCTTCAGCACATTTTGCCCCTTGCGGTATTTATAAGAATAATCATCCGCCATTTGGAAGGTGATAAATTTGCCCAAACCGCCGACAGTGTGCTCGTGGTCGTACTCCTCGATATCCAACAGGTTCTTTGTCGGGTCATACGGCATACCGCTATCGCGGAAAGTCGTCTCCACCGTGTCGGCAACATTGAGCATAAACTCTATTTTTCCGCTCTTATCATTGTAAGCATATTTACATATGTTGACATAGATTTCCTCCGCCATCAGGTTCAGCTCCAGGCGCAAGGCATCGGAAATGCCCGGAATACGCTCCAGCTCTGCTTCAATCAGGCGAATATTTTCCAACTTGGAATCAACCTCAATTTTCTTGTGGTAGAAAGCACCTTGTGTTTTAAAGCACAATATCGTAATATCATCACTTTGCTCGGCGCCCTGCGCAAAGGTCTCTATGCCGTGGCGCACGCCATCCATAATGCCTTGCTTCTTATCACCGCAATGTGCGCGCAAAACCGCGGCAAGAGCAGCATCGCCCCAAAGCTCTCCGGCGGCATTTTGCGCCTCATTGACGCCGTCTGTATACATAAACAGAACATCACCGGGTTTGAGCGTGATGGTTTTTTCTTCGTATTCCTCGCCGGCAAAAATGCCTGCCGCCATGCCTCTTGCATCCCCCAACTCAATGAGCGTATCGGATATAATATAGGGGTTATTGTGCCCGGCATTGCTGTAGGTCAGCTCGCGCGTAGCAGGGTTATACTGTGCTGCAAAAGCGGTAATAAATAAGCCCTGCGGGTTTTGCTCGGCAAGCGTATTATTAAAGGCAAAGAGCATCTGCTTTGCGGAATAACCCAAGCGCGCATACATATGAATGAGTGTCAGCGCACGCGACATAAACAGTGCCGCCGACACCCCTTTGCCCGAAACATCGGCAACCACCAAATTGATTCTGCCATCGGGCAAAATGTGGTAATCATACAAATCACCGCCAACGACTCTTGCCGGTAAAATATAGGCATCCACATTATAATTTTCATTGCGATATGTACTCGGGCGCAGTAATCCAAGCTGGATATTGGTGGCAATGTTTAACTCCGCCTCCTGCATATGCTTTTCTTTGTTGAGCTTGTCAATATCGCTGATATAATGCTCTATTTCATCGGTCATCGCGTTAAACGAGCGCGACATTTCGGAAAACTCGGTGTTGTACTTCACCGGCAGCTTTTCAAATTTTCTATCGCGATGAGCGGTATAATCACTCATACTCTTTGAAATCTTGCGCGCCGGTCTGGAAATCATGAGATGCATCACCGTTGCAAAAGCAAGAACCATGACAAAAGAGAGGATAACGGTCAAGACCGCAATGGTATTAAACCTTCTGCTGAAGTTTTCCATCACCTCGCTAAAGGACATTTCCGCCGCCACAACACAATCGGTATTTGCACTTTCTTCAAATGTTTTGGTATCCGAATTATATATATGCTTTAGCGGCACATAGCAAATAATGGTATCATCAATTTTGTTGCTCTCATGTGTCAGCGCGTGCTCCGCCTTGCCGGTGACCGTGTCAATCTGCTGTTGGTTGACATAGCCCTTAACGGTATCACCGGAATGCCTGTTTTTTATAAAGCTCTCGGCAGCATTTTCACCATAGCCTAAGGTAACATAGGTTTCCTCTTTTTTCTCAATATCTATCCTCACCACATATGCATAGGTGATTTTAAACTCGCGGCACAGCGCGCACAGGCTTTCGTTGCACTGCGCAACATCCTCCGCATCCTCTAAATCATAGATGCCGACATAGTCCTCAATCACATTTGCGGCGACTATGACCTCCTCTTGACAGCGCTCGTAGTTGCTGTCATAGATATTTTTATATGCCACGACGAGAATAATTAAGTTTGTGACAAACACAATTGGCAGCAAAATGGCAATTGTGCTGAAAAAGATGGTTTTAAATTTTTTTATAATTCTTTTCATTTATCGCACCAAATCAATATTCACTACCGTTGTATTGTAGCCGATTACGCGGTTATATTCCACACTGCTTGCAATGGCTCTGACCATTTCAAGCCCTGTAATGCTCTTACCGGAATCATCCCGATATTCGGTCGGGTTAAATATCTTGCCGTTATCGCGCAGCTTTAAAAGAATCGCCTTCTCGGAAATTTTGACAAAGATATCAATACTCTTGGATTGCGGGCTATAAGCATATTTCGCCGTGTTCACGCACAACTCCTCCACCGCTACACCGAGCTGAGTGGCGGTAGTTTTATCCACACCGTTCTTTTCACAAAACGCCATGACCTTTTCGGAAGCCTCGAGCGCCGCTTCAAGCTTGTTTTCAATCGTGAAATCAAGCACGGTTCCCTCTTGTGCATCCATCAGCAGGTAATTATCCTTGTGCTGTACCCTTTTGCAAATGATTACCGCGATGGCGATGATAGCCACGGTCACTGCCTTCGAAATCGGGAATGACGCCCACAGCCAATAAATGTTGATTTTGGAAAATGCCCACATCAGCGGAATCACTGTTGCAAAGCCATCTAAAATCACCAACAGGTTTGCGATGCCGTTTTGCTTGGTGCCCTGGAAAAAGGTGCGCATCACATAGATGATGCCGAGCACCGGAATATTAATCGATAAAATGCGGAAGGTTACCTTGAAAACCTCTAACAGCTTCGCATCCGTAAGCCCGTAAAGCGTCGCGAGCTGTGTCGGGAAGAGCATGGAAACCGCCATCACAATCAGGCACAGCAAAAGTGTAATCAGCATACCGTATTTCAAGGTTATGCGCTGCCCTTTTAAATCCCTCTCGCCGTAAAAAGCGCCGACCATCGGCAGCAAGGTCATGGAAGCACCCTCTACAAAGATAAAGCACAGGCTGTTGAGCGAGAAGGAAACGGATGCAATTTGCATACCGTCTGTCCCGGTGGAGGAAAGGATAATCGCATTCATAAAAAACAGCCTTAAGAAATTGCACACATAAATGAGTGAGGAAGGTAAACCGACACTGAATATTTTCCCCAGCTCTTTGATTTTCCCAAGCGCCGCCTTGGTAAAAAACACCGAGCGCTCGCCGGATTTAAAGTAAGGAATACACATCGCGCAGCCGACTGCATACCCTGCAATCGTTGCCCAGCCTGCACCGGCAATGCCCCACCCGAGCAGTGCCATAAAGATATAATCGCAAATGAGATTAACTGCATTTGCCACCACCGGCAGCGCGGTGGAAAGCTTATTTAAGCCATCGGTTCTGGCAAAGGAAGCCACATGGTTGACCAATGCGCTAAACGGTGTCAACAGCCACAAAGGCACCAGGTATTGCACCATCAGCTCCTCTAAGCGCGCATTCCCCTGCCCGAGTAAAGAGGCAGTCGGTCTTGCCAAGGCAATGCCGAGCACCGTAATCACTACAGAAGAAAGCATGCTCGCCCAAAAGGAGAGCGTAAAGGCAATATCGGCATTATCATTTTCTCTTTTCCCCTTGTACACCACGGCAAGCGTATTGCCGCCATAGGTAAAGAGAGTCATCAAAATGCTTTTTAAAAATGAAACAGACAGTGTAAGATTAATTGCCGAAAGCTCCACCGTGCCGAGTATCTGCCCGACCATAATGCTATCCAAAATACCGGAAAGGTACATGGAAGCGGTCATCGCCAGGGTGGAGATTAAAAGGCTGTTATATTTTTTTCGAATTAAGCCGGAGCTTCGTTTCATATGCGTTATCCCATTCGCTTTCCGGCTGCCGCCATACGCCTCGCACAGCGGCAGCCTCGGTTTATCTGGTTAAGTTATCCTTTTCAAAGAAGCGGAAGCCTTGAAGCACACCGATAAAGTCATCCACATACTTGTCGTTGCTGGCATTCCAGAAAAAGCCCATGCGCGCCAAAATCTGCGTGGTGTAGTGCGATTCACAAGGCAGAGCAATCACCTGCTTGCCGTGCGCCATGTTCATATACGCAGTCATACTCGAGAGAATCGCCGCCTTGTCGGGGTCTTTTTCCGCCTCGGTCAGCGCCTTTGCAAAGGTATCATACTCCACAAAATCAATCTTCATTCCCCTGTTATTCATACGGCGAATAATATCGCCAAGTGGCAAGGTGTGATTATTGACCGCATTAAATACGCAGCACGCCTGCGGGGTACGCGCCAATTTTAAGAAAGCGGCGCAGGAGGTATCAATCGGTCCCATGCAAACCTGGTTTTCTATCATACTGTATGGGAAGCAACCGAGCATGCTGTAGGAGCGCAGCCTGCCCATAAAGTTATTGGTTAAGAAGTTGATTTGGAACTCGCCATCAGACTCTCTGGCGGCGAGCGTGCCGACACGGATTACCTTCGCATCTAAGCCCTTCTCGGCAGCTGCTTCAAGCACCATCCTCTCGCCCATCAGCTTCGAGGAGGTGTACTTATTATCCAAGCTCTGCCCGAAATACAAGGTCTGCTCATCAAGCTTTTGCTTGCTTAAAGTGCTCATATCCACCGTGGTTCCTGCCACGGAAACGGTGGAGAAGTGAATCAGCCTTGCGCCGATTTTTTCACACAGTGTTGCGCAATTGACCGCACCGCCGACATTGATATCCTCAATATCGGTACCGCTCGAGAAATGCTTCACATTTGCCGCGCAGTTGAAAACCGTATCAATCGGCTTGCTCTCAAACACCTCAAAGCTTGCGTAGTCGGTCACATCACCTTCAAACACTTCAACGCGGCTCTCGATATCCTCCTCAAGCCTGTCGTCAAAGTAGTAATACATCAGGTTTTGCAAGCGCTGCTTTGCACTTTCAAACTTACCCTTACGCAGCATACAATAGGCTTTTCCCTTCTCTTCCATCAGGTATTGCGCGAGAAGGTGTGCGCCCATATAACCGGTTGCGCCGGTAATCAGGATATTGCCGAGCTCCCTGAGCTCGCCGGAGATAAAGCTCTCTACCGTGTTGGCGGCAAGGAGCGCATTGAGCGCGGTATAATCATAATCATCAAAATCAAATAGTCCGCTGCTCTCTTCAATTTCACCGCTTTCAAAGAGCTTGGCAAGCTCGCGCGGTGTGGTATATTTAAAGATATCACCATAAGTGATTTCAAAGCCGTTTTCGGAAGCATCCAGCACCACAGAGGTAACCACCAGGGAAGTACCGCCGATTTCAAAGAAATCATCCGTTGCGCCCA
>ONWY01000083.1 GCA_900321665.1 uncultured Eubacteriales bacterium | reverse complement strand
TTTATTGGTAACGCCGGGATAGGCGTTTTGCTCGTGAATGGCAGTGGGAATGCCCATTTTTGCCGCCATTCTGATGACCGGGCCGCTGACATAACCGCCAAAACCGACTGCAACATCGGGTCGAAATTCCTTAAGAATTTTTTTCGCTTCTCCCGAGGAGCGCAGGGTTAAAAAAACGGTTTTGATATTATGCTTGATACCGGAAAGATTCATGCTTCTTTTAAAGCCGGTAATTTCTATCGTTTTAAAGTTAAAGCCCGCTGCGGGAACAAGTCTTGCCTCCATTTTTTCTGCAGTGCCGACAAAAAGGATTTCCGCCTCCGGGTGCTGCTCTCTGATATATCCCGCGGCAGCCAATGCAGGATTAATATGCCCGGCAGTGCCGCCGGTTGCAAATAATATTTTCATCTCTACCCTCCACTAAAATATATTCAAAAAGTGCAAGCTACAGCTTTTCCATGCGCGCCGTTCTCGAAATGGAAAGTACCACGCCCATTTCCAACAATAACATCAACAGCGAGGTGCCGCCGTAAGAGAAAAACGGCAGGGAGATACCCGTATTGGGAATCGTATCGGTCACCACCGCCACATTCAATATCACCTGAATGCCGACTTGGAACACAATGCCCATTGTCAATAGCGAGCCGTAGCTGTTTTTAGCGCTTCTGGCAATCATCACACCTCTGACAATCAGCATGCAAAACGCGCCTAAAATCAGCACCGCGCCGATAAAACCGAGTTCTTCGCACACAATGGCGAAAATAAAGTCATTTTGCGGCTCGGAAACATACAAATATTTTTGCATCGATTGCCCGAGCCCCGAGCCGAGCAAGCCGCCCGAGCCGATGGCATACAACGAATTATTGGTTTGCCACCTTGCGCCAAGCGGGTCATAATCCTTATCCAACCAGGATTTGACGCGGATAAACGCGTGCTCATTGATTTCGGGGTGTTTATAGATAATAAAAATTAAAAACGCGAGCACGGCAATACCGGTGAGCATAATCGCCGGTGCCGCCCACTTGTGCTTATTCCAAATACCGCCTGCATAGAGCATGCAAAGCCCGATGGCAAAAATCAAAATCGTACCCGATAAGTGCTTTTCAAGCATCAGCATCACAACGAATATGGCGATGATGCCGCCCAAAACGGCGATGTATTTGAAGCTGTTCATCCTATCGGGATGCAGCGCAATTAAGTGTGTGAGAACTGCAATGATAGTGAATTTTGCAATTTCCGAGGGTTGAATGGTAAACATGCCCAGGTTAATCCAGCGGTACACACCATCCACCGGCCGCAGCAGCCTTACAATGACAAGCAGCGCCAGTGTCACCCCCAACAGCGGCAAGGTCAGCTTTCTGATGAGCTTATAATCAATTGCCGAAACGATAAACATACCGACCACACCCGCCACGGCAAAAATCAGCTGGCGCTTGATGTAATACAAGCTGTCGTGGCTTTGTGTGTTATATAAAGCGGATACAAAGGATGCCGAAAACATCATGATTAAGCCGACTGTCAACAGCGCCATCACCATAATGAAGAAGGGCATATCGATTTTCCCTTTTTTGGCATAGGGAAACCACCCGCTCAAGCGGCGGGAAAAGCGCTTTTCACCCCGCTGCCTTTTGCGCTTTTTGGTTGCGGTAATGTTTTGTTTGTCAAATGTTTTTTCCAAAATTAACCACCTAATTTAATCTCGAGAAAATCCCAAAGTATACGATTGCAATGCCGATTGCCGAAGCAATTGCCGTAACTGCCGAAAAGACGGCAACAATTTTATTTTCCTTCCACCCGCTCAATTCAAAATGGTGGTGGATAGGTGTCATTTTAAAGATTCTTCTGCCGACAAGATTGCCGTTTTCATCCTTATCCTTATAAATCTTTTTGGTAATCTTGTAATAAGATACCTGCAGCATCACAGAGCCTGTTTCGCACACATAAACAATGCCGATAATCAGGATAATGTAAGGAATGTGAAGTGCAAATGCAAGCGCCATCACGACACCGCCCAAAAACAGCGATCCGGTATCACCCATAAATACCTTTGCGGGGTAATGGTTCCAAATCAGGTAACCGGCGCACGCACCCGCAATCGCTGCCGCGAAGATAGATACACCGGCAAACTTGTGCAAAACGGAAATCACCAGCAGTGCAACGCTGACAACCGTTGTCACCGAACCGCAGAGCCCGTCGATACCGTCGGTAAGATTGACTGCATTCGAGAAGCCGTAAATGAGGAAAATACCGCCAAGCCAAAACACAAGACCGCCGACCACACTGTTGCCGAGCTCCACAACCATATGCTCGCTCGAGGCAAAGGGCAGGTAAAACCAGGTGTTTTTGCTGATGTAAAGGGTCAGCAAATAGCCGAAGCCGATGATGATTTGCCCTAAGGTTTTTTGAATCGGTGTTAAGCCCTCGTTTCTTTTTTTCACCACGGAGATATAGTCGTCCGCAAAGCCGACCACCCCTTGACCGAGTGCCAAAAACATACCGGCAAAAACAAGTACCTTTGAGTTAGAGCCGTAAAGATTTAAGCCATCCCCAAGCTCGCCCTTCATCAGCACAAAAATGACAGTCGTAATTATTATTGACACAATGCTTGCGATAATAAACATAATACCGCCCATGGTCGGTGTGCCCTGCTTTTTCTTGTGCCAGGAAGGGCCGATATCCAAAATGGTTTGTCCGTATTTCAACTTGTGCAGCCACGGAATAATCCATTTTCCCGAAACCGCCGAAATCACAAATGCCAAGGCAAGTGCGATTGCAATTGCTACCCAATTACTCATGATTGATACCCTTCCTCTCATACAGTGCATTAATTATATCTTCAAGGTGCATGCCATGGCTTCCTTTAAAGAGCACCACGCTGCCTTCCTCTATTTGCTTTAATAATTCCTCTAATACATCCTGTCGGTGCATAAAATGCTTTACATCAGAGCAGCCCTGTGCTGCCTTGGTGCAGTAGTGCGCCGCCTGTTCCCCATAACAAAGTACGGTATCGAGGTGATTTTGTGCGCACATTTCGCCGACCTGCTCGTGAAGCGTCTTGGAAAAATTACCCAGCTCCAGCATATCTGCCAAAACGGCAATGTGCTTGCCGGCTTTCATTCCCGCCAGCGTACCAAGTGCCGCGCGCATGGAATCGGGAGAAGCATTGTAGCAATCCTCTATGACCGTAAAGCTGCCGCAATCGACAATTTTCTGCCGCCTGCCTGCCGGCACATATGCGCTCAGCTTCTGCGCCACCTGCGCCGCCTCAACACCGTTGAGCACGCCGACTGCAAACGCGCATACCGCATTGAGCACATTGTGCATACCGACCACCGGTATGCGTACCGCCTGCTTGCCGCCCGCATAAAGGATGTCAAATGCCATGCTGCCGCAATCGATTTGAATATTCACCGCTCTAAAATCGGCGCTCTCGCAATCGATGCCGAAGGTATACACCTTGCGCCCCGGCAAGTGAACCGTCGCAAGCATGTCATTATCCCCATTCAAAAGCAGCGGTGCATCGGCTGCCATCCCATCGAGCAGCTCGAGCTTTGCCTTTAAAATACCCTCTCTTGAGCCTAAGTTTTCAATATGGGAAACACCGATATTGGTGATAACGCCCATTGTCGGCTTGCTGCGCAGGGTCAGGTTGTGAATTTCTCCAAAGTGGTTCATTCCCATTTCAATCACTGCCGCCTCGTAGCTGCTATCAAGCCGCAAGAGTGTTTTCGGCATTCCGATATCGTTATTAAAATTGCCCTCGGTTTTCAAGGTTTTAAACTTGGCGCTGAGTGCGAGAGCAATAAATTCCTTGGTCGTCGTTTTACCGACACTGCCGGTGATGCCCACAAGCGGAATGGAAAACAAAGAGCGATAATACCCTGCAATATCCAGGTAAGCCGTGCCGGTATTTTCCACATACAGCACCGGAACCGCGCACTGCACTTTTTTGTGGCATACAACCGCCACCGCACCGTTTTCCACAGCCTGTGCAACAAAATTGTGGCCATCAAATCTTGCGCCTTCAATGGCGATAAAAAGGCTTCCCTTTGTGATGCTTCTCGTATCGGTGCTGATGCTTTCAATGAGCAAATCCGCATCGCAAGAAGCGCCAATCGCCTCGGCAATTTTCTTTAAACTGAGCTTTTCCACCTATATTTCTCCTGCCAATATGCCTTTGACAATTTCTCTTTCATCGTAATGCCGCTTCTCGGTACCGATGATTTGGTAGGTTTCGTGCCCCTTGCCTGCGAGCACAATCACATCGCCGGCTTTGGCTTCCTCTAAGGCGAAGCGAATCGCCTGCGTTCTGTCCACAATGATTTTTCTCTCAACCTTGTGCCCCTTTAAGCCGACTGCCGCATCAGCAACAATCTTCTCCGGGTCCTCGGTGCGCGGATTATCGGAGGTCAATACCACAAAATCCGCAAGTGATGCTGCCGCGTCCGCCATCTTCGGGCGCTTACCGGCATCTCTGTCGCCGCCGCAACCGAAAACAATGATAACGCGCCCGTCGGCAAACTCCTTAACAGAGCGCAAAATATTGATAATGCCATCGGGCGAGTGTGCATAGTCAATGATGACCGTGTAATCCGTATCGGTCGGCACAACCTCGATTCTGCCCTTTACCCCTTTTAATGAGGAGAAGGCGCTGATGGTCTTTTTAAAATCCAACCCCGCCGTAATCGCCGTTGCCGCGGCGCACAGGGAATTATACACTGTAAAAGAACCGGGAATCGGGCATTTTAACCTTGCAATCACCGCGTCGCCTAACAGCTCGTAGGTAATCCCGCGCGCCGTCAATTGGATATTCTTTGCCACAAAATCAGCGCTGTTATCCTTGGCGGAATAAGTCACAATCCGGCACTGTAATCCCTCTGCCATGTAAGCGGCATGGGGGTCGTCTTTATTGATAATCGCGGTGTCACAGCGCTGCAAAAGCAACTTTTTTGCCGCCGCATAGTTTTCCATCGTGCCGTGAAAATCCAAATGGTCTTGGGTGAGGTTGGTGAAAACGGCAATATCAAAATGCAAGCCGTCTACCCTGCCCTGCGCAAGCGCTTGGCTGGATACCTCCATCACGCAATAGGCGCACCCGGCATCCGCCATCTTGCGGAAGAGCTCCTGCAGCTCATATGCAGTCGGTGTGGTGTAGCGCGCCGGGAATACCTCATCGCCAATCATATTCTGCATCGTGCCGATTAAGCCAACCTTGATTTCAAAGAGTTCAAAAAGGCTTTTGATGAAATAAGTGGAGGAGGTTTTGCCGTTTGTTCCGGTCAGCCCGATAAGCTTCAACTGCCGCGCGGGATTACCGAAATAGTTTGCACACATAATTGCATAAGCGCTCCTGGTGTTATCTACCACTACCTCTTCTTTTAAGCCTAAAGAGTGCTCGCAAACGACTGCCGCAGCACCCTGCTCGAGCATTTGCCGCGCAACGCTGTGACCATCAAAATTGGCGCCCTTGATGCACACGAACACGCTGCCCTTTTTGATTTTTCTTGTATCATCGGTAATATCCATTACCGCTACGTTCCTGTAATCGGCTTTTGCACCGACACCAACGAGTAAATCAGATAATTTCATGAGTACCTCCGGTCTGTTGCTGTTTTAATCTTCACTGCCTGTGTAGGTATCGCTAACACCGCTTGATGCAATGAAGAACACGGTAATCACCGAGCCCTTTTCCACTTCGCTGTCTTTTTCCGCCGATTGGCGATTGGCAGTGACCGTGCCGCTCTCTAAGTTATTACCGCTAAAGCGGATATTCAAGCCGTTTTCCGCTGCGAGCTGGTTGGCTTCGCTAACTGTCAACCCGGTGAAATCGGGCACCTTCACGGTCTCGGCTTTGTAATCTTTTTCCGTGTAAATCACGACAGTGCCGCCGGTGGGAATATTTCTGTCTGCCGCCGGGGATTGACCGGTGACCTCTTTTCCCTCGCCTACCACGATATATTGCAGGTCATTATCGCTCAACAGCTGCTGTGCTTTTTCTACACTTAAGCCGGTTAAGGATGGCGTGGCAATTTCAAGCTCGGACATTTCATCCTCTGTATACTGCGGCTGCACGTTATAATATTTCATCGCTTCCTCCAATACCGCTGCCACGGAGGGCGCCGCATTGGTACCGCCGCCGATGTTGCCGCCCTGCGGCTCATCCACAGCAATCAAGACCGCTACCTTCGGGTCATTTGCCGGCGCAAAAGCGACAAAGCTGGTTACATACTTTTTACCGGTATCATCGCCCAAGGTGCCCAGCTTTTCGGAGGTGCCGGTTTTACCCGCCACGCGGTAGCCTGCCACATATGCGTTTTTACCGGTGCCGTATTTCACGACCTCCTCGAGCATCAGGCAAAGTGTGGAAGCGGTGGATTCGGAATTACATATAAAGCAGAGGA
>ONWY01000086.1 GCA_900321665.1 uncultured Eubacteriales bacterium | reverse complement strand
CCCCTCCGGATATTAGGTATCGCATATCTAATGTTAATTAGTTAAAACGTTAAAATGGTTTTGATTGCCTCAAAACGCGAGCTGTCCTATTCCAGCGTGACAATCGGTGCATCTTCAAGACTCTCAGCGGTGGTCTCGTGTACGCGTTCGCGCAACTCTTTCTGCTCACGGCTCACACCCATCATGATGCCAAAATATATCGACGTGATCAAGACCGATGTACCTCCTCGGCTGATGAGGGGCAATGGTTGTCCGGTCACGGGTCCCAAACCCACCGCCACGAGCATGGAGATAAGCGCCTGACAGGTGATCATCAACGCCAGCCCCATCGTCATCAGCATTGCCGGCATGTCTGAGTAGCGGCTCGATACATTGCACGCCCTGAAAAGAATAGCCAAATACAGGAAAATCAAAAACGCTGCACCTATCACCCCCGACTCCTCCACAATGATAGCGAAGATATAATCCGCAAAAGCCAAAGGCAGATAATCGCGTTCCTTGCTGTTTCCGGGCAGCACGCCCACCGGCGAAGCGCCACCACGGGCTATCGCTACAGCGGAATATACCTCTTGGATATTATCGTCCGTCAGCACATATTTAGAGCCTCCCTCATCCGTGAAATGCCGGTCTATACGGCTGACCCACGTAGTCGCACGTTTGAAAGGTCCGCTCATCTGTCTGCCCGGTCGGACAAAGCCAAACTCCACTATCGCGTATCCCAACACCAACGCAACCACCGCAATGCCCACCACCGAAAGGGTGTATTGCCATGGGATACGGGCAAGTATCCATAAAAAGAAGATAATCAATCCAATGAGCACTGCAGTCGAGAGGTTCGAAGCCATGATAGGCAACATCACCACCCCGGCAATAATCAGCGTTCGGAAGAAATATTTCTTCTTGTCCTCCTCGGTGCGGATACGTGCCAATTGGTCGGCTACGACGATGATCAGACTCAGCTTCGCCAACTCGGAAGGCTGGAATGTGATGCCGGCAATACGTACCCAACGCGCCGCACCGTTGATCGTCACCACTAACGGATTGCCCGGAATCATCGTCGAGAAAACCAACAGCGTACTGATTGCCAACAAAGCGTATCCGCCAAAACGCACCCAATAGGACGGGATATACTGTATTCCGAACGCCGCAAGGACGCCTAAGACGATGAAAAACATCTGTTGTCCGATAGGTCCCAACGCTGAATGATGCATATACACCAAGGTGCTCGACGCCGAGAAAAGCGCGATGATAGCCACGATGATGAGTGCTATGAACAGCCCCCAAAACGTGCGGTCAATATGGTCTATGATTTGCTTCAAACAGGTGCGAAGGTGCATACCTTAGGTCCGATCATTCACAACCCGCAGGTGGTGGAGGATTTGGAAAAAAAGGGTGTAACGGCAGTCTCCGACCCGCGCGAGGTGCCGGAGGGGGAAAGCTTGATTATTCGCGCCCATGGAGTGCCTGAAAGCGTTTATGAAGCGCTTGAGCAGCGCGGCACGCAGTATTATGACGGTACATGTCCGTTTGTTTTGAAAATTCACAAAATTGTGAAGCAGGCGCCGCAAAACAGCGTCATTCTCATTGCCGGTAATCACAATCATCCGGAGGTTGTCGGCATTGCCGGGCACTGCGCGGGAAGGCATTTTATCTTTTCTTCGCTTGAGGAATTAAAAAATATCCTCAAAAATGAAAAAATCGGCAACGATTGTCATATCATTATGGTCTCGCAGACCACTTTTAGTGTAAAAGAATGGAAATTATGCTCAAATTTTATAAAAAAAGACTATACAAATGCAAAAATTTTTGATACAATATGTAATGCAACTGCACAAAGGCAAAAAGAAGCAGTAGAATTGTCCTCGAAAGTAGATGTTATGATTATCATCGGCGGCAGGACAAGTTCAAACACTGGCAAGCTCTTGCAAGTGTGCGAGCAAAACTGCAGGTCTTATTTGGTTGAGAAGGCAGATGAACTCAGGCAAATAGATTTTTCTCATTGCAAAAGTGCAGGCGTAACCGCCGGAGCCTCCACTCCAGACGGTATTATTAAGGAGGTACTTGAAACCATGTCTGAAATTATTAAGGAGAATGAAAAAATTAATGATGAGGAGATGAGCTTCGAGCAACTGTTTGCAGAGTCAATTAAAGATGAAGACACTACTGACAGCCATGTTGTTGGTACGGTAATTCAAATTACTCCCACAGAAGTGTTTGTTGATGCCGGCAGAAAAGAAACAGGCGTAGTTAAACTCGAAGATTTGACTGATGATCCTGCTGCCAAGATCGAAGACCTTGTCAAAGTTGGAGATAAGCTCGATCTCATCATCATGAAAACAAACAATGCAGAGGGAACCATGCAGCTTTCCAAGAAGCTCTATGATGCACGCAAGGGTTGGTTTGATATTGCGCAAGCGCAAGAAAGCCAGGAAATTCTTGAGGGCGTTGTGACCGATGCAATTCGTGGCGGTATTCTTGTATTAACAAATGCTGTTAAAATATTTATACCCGCTTCACTTTCCGGTGTTCCTAAGGGTGAGGATGTTGCTTCATTGAAAGGGGAAACCGTTAAGTTTAGAATTATTGATGTGAATCCGCAGCGCCGCAGAGCAGTTGGCTCCATCAGAAGCGTTCTCCGCGAAGAGAGAAAGGCAGCTCGCGAAGCTCTTTGGGCAAACATTGAAGAGGGTCAGGTTTACACCGGTAAGGTGAAGTCCTTAACAAGCTATGGTGCTTTTGTGGACATTGGCGGTGTAGACGGCATGATTCACATTACCGAGCTTTCCTGGAACAGGATTAAGCATCCGCAGGATATCTTAAGCATCGGCGATGAAGTGGAAGTTTATGTTAAAGCTGTCGATAAGGAGAACAAGAAGATTTCCCTCGGTTACAAGAAGGAAGAGGACAATCCGTGGTTAAAGCTGCAAAGAGATTATCCGGTTGGCAGCGTTGTGAAAGCAAAGATTGTCGGTTTAACCTCATTTGGCGCTTTTGCAAACATTATTGAAGGTATTGATGGTCTTATCCACATTTCTCAAATTGCCAACAAGAGAATTTCCAAGCCTGCAGATGTGCTGCAAATGGGTGAGGAAGTAGAAGCTAAGATTACCGAGATTGATGCCGATAAGAAGAGAGTCAGCCTCTCTATCCGTGCACTTCTCCCCGATGAGGATGAAATTTTCGAGGAAGAAGTTACCGAGGAAGCAGCTGAAGAAGCTCCCGCTGAGGAAACTGCTCCTGTCGAGGAAGCAGCCGAGGAAGCTCCGGTAGAAGAAGCTGCTCCTGCTGAGGAAGCGGCAGAAGATGCACCTGCTCAGGAAGAAGCTTCTGCTGAAGAAGTTGCAGAAGATGCACCTGCTCAGGAAGAAGCTACCACTGAAGAAACGGCTGAGGATGCCGAGTAATTCTTGACAGAGTTCAAAAGCCTTTCGGTTTGCGAAAGGCTTTTTTCTTTTGCGTAAGTAAATATGGAATTAACAGTTGCAATCTATACATATATAGTTTATGATATAGTCAATATATTTTATTGGGGATTTGTATGACTTTAGAACAGTTAAAAATTGGAGATAGTGCCGTGATACGCACCGTTGGCGGCGAGGGTGCGCTGCGGCAGCACTTTTTAGATATGGGTGTGATTCCCGGAGCGGAAATCACACTAATTAAATTTGCACCGATGGGCGACCCGATGGAGTTTCGCATCCACGGTTATGAATTAACGCTGAGAATAGATGATGCAAAAAGAATCACCGCCGAACCGATTGCTCAAGTCAATGCAAGTGATAGAGTGCAGGTGCACAAGCGCACCGCGCACCCGGGTCTTGGCGAGGGCGGCAGGTTTCACGACAGCGCGACAGAGCAGCCTTTGCCGGAGGAGAGTACATTAACCTTTGCGCTTGCTGGCAATCAAAATTGCGGCAAAACCACTCTTTTTAACCGCTTGACAGGTTCGAACCAGCATGTCGGCAATTTTCCCGGTGTCACGGTCGATAGCAAGGTCGGTTCCATTAAGGGTTACGAGAATACCGAAATTATTGATTTGCCGGGTATTTATTCATTATCACCCTATACCAACGAGGAAATCGTTTCCAGAAAGTACATCTTAGATAATAAACCGACCGGTATTATTAATATAGCCGATGCGACCAATATTGAAAGAAATCTGTATTTAACCATGCAATTGATGGAGCTCGAAACGCCGATGGTACTTGCGCTCAATATGATGGATGAAATGCGTGGCAACGGAGGCGCGGTTCTGATTAATAATATGGAGGAAATCCTCGGCATACCCGTCGTGGCAATTTCCGCTGCCAAAAATGAGGGCATAGAGGAGCTTGTCAACCATGCCTTACATATTGCGAAATATCAGGAAAAACCGTTGCGCACCGATTTTTGTGATAAGAGCGAAAACGGCGGCGCGGTGCACCGTTGCCTGCATGCGATAATTCACCTGATTGAGGACCATGCAAAAGCTGCCGAGATTCCGGTGCGTTTTGCCGCCACAAAGCTTGTGGAGGGTGATGAGCGTATTTTAAATGCTTTGGCACTCGATAATAATGAAAAGGAACTGCTCGAGCATGTTATTATTCAAATGGAAAACGAGCGTGGGCTTGACCGCGCGGCTGCCATTGCCGATATGCGCTTCTCTTTTATCAAAAAGCTGGTGGGTGCCTGTGTTATTAAACCGAAAGAGAGCAAGGAGCGCGAGCGCTCCCGCCGCATTGATAAGGTATTAACAGGCAAGTATACCGCCATTCCTCTTTTTATCGCCATCATGGGTTTGATTTTTTGGATTACCTTCGGCTTGGTCGGTGCACCGCTGCAGGATTTACTCGAGCAGGGAATCGAGTGGCTGGGCAAGATGGTGGATGCAGGACTCAGCGCATGGAATACGAATGAAGTTTTACACTCGCTGATTACGGAGGGAATTTTTCCCGGTGTCGGCACGGTGTTGAGCTTTTTGCCGATTATCGTCATTTTATTTTTCTTCTTATCCTTGCTCGAGGATACGGGTTATATGGCACGCGTCGCCTTTATCAGCGACAAGCTGTTGCGCAAAATCGGGCTTTCCGGCAGAAGCATTGTGCCGATGCTCATCGGCTTCGGGTGCTCCGTGCCCGGGGTGATGGCAAGCAGAACCTTGCCCTCGGAGCGTGACAGAAAGATGACTGTTTTGCTCATTCCCTTTATGAGCTGCACGGCAAAGTTGCCGATTTATGCGATGTTTTCTTCGCTGTTTTTCCCGCGCTTTGCGGCGCTTGTGATGATTGCGCTGTATCTTCTCGGCATCATTGTCGGCATCATCACCGCACTTGTATCCAAAAAAACTGCTTTTAAAGGCGAAGCGGTGCCTTTTGTTATGGAGCTGCCAAATTACAGATTGCCGAGTGCAAAAAACACCCTGCAGCTGCTGTGGGATAAATCGAAGGACTTTATCACCAGAGCTTTTACCGTGATTTTCATCGCTTCGATTGTGATATGGTTCTTGCGCTCGTTTAATTTCCACTTAGAGCTGGTCGATAATTCCAAAGAATCCATTTTAGCGGTACTTGCCGGTTGGATTTCACCGATATTTAAGCCCCTCGGCTTCGGTGATTGGAAAATCACGACCTCGCTTATCACGGGCTTTATGGCTAAGGAAAGCGTTGTGTCAACTCTTTCCGTACTCTACGGCTCGGGTGCTGCTATAACCGCGGCACTGAGTGCAAAAGCGGCAGCTTCACTGCTGGTGTTTTGCCTGTTATACACACCCTGTGTGGCGGCGATAGCTGCAGTCAGGCGCGAGCTTGGCGGCAAGTGGGCAGCAGGCATGGTAGTGCTGCAATGCGCGGTTGCCTGGCTGTGCGCCGGCGGTACTTACTTAGTATTCGGCCTTTTTGGTGCATAAGAAAAAGATATCCATTCTCACCGAGTGGATATCTTTTTTTAAAAAAAAGAGTATAATTTTTTACTATCTTGTGTTATAATAATTATTTAGTAAGTAAATCATTTATTTGCTTTTTTCGGAGGTGGCATTTGGATTTTCAAAGTGCAAAGCAAAGAGCTGAGGAATTAAGAAAAACGCTGCAATATCACAGCGATTTATATTATAATCAGGATAATCCCGCAATCAGTGATTATGAGTATGACATGCTCAATAATGAGCTAAAAGCGATTGAAGCGCAGTACCCGGAGCTGATTACTGCCGACAGCCCGACCCAAACCGTTGGCGGCAAAGCGAGCGCGCTTTTTGAAAAGGTCACCCATGCGGTGAAAATGGAAAGCTTGCAGGATGTTTTTTCGGTAGAAGAGGTCACCGCATTTATTAACCGTGTGAAGGCGGATTTTCCCGATGCTGCATTTACCGTTGAGCCGAAGATTGA
>ONWY01000037.1 GCA_900321665.1 uncultured Eubacteriales bacterium | reverse complement strand
CGTTAAGAGCAGCTTTGCGCAGGGGGCGGTGTAAACAACCGCCCGATAGTCGGTATCAACTGTATAATTGGTCGCGGGGTTGAGCACGGTGGCGCTTGCCACAAAGCTCTCCTTGACATTGACAAAGAAGGTGCGCACCTTGCCGCTTTCCAATTTTAAGGTGACATAGGTGGAGCCTGCCGAAACAGGGTAGATATCACCCTTTGGCGAAACAAAAGCAACGGTGCTGTCTTTGACCGCGAAGCTGACACCGGTTTTGAAGTTGGCATTTGTCGGGGTGACAGCGTAGGGAATGTGCTGTGCGCCGCCGTCAAGGTAGAGAGTGGTAAAGTTTCTGCCGTTTTCAAATGTAATATCCTCCGCAAAGGTAACCTCGTCGCTGCCGGCAGGGGAAAGCACCGCTTTATACCGTACCGGCATTTCAAAGATGGATTTAAAATCGTGGTACTCGCTGATTTCATCGAGCAGCTGCAGCAGCTTTGCCGCGTGGTAGTGGTAGAGCGGGTCTGTGTGAATATAGTTATAGCTTAAATTCAAGTAGTGCAGCCTGCTGCGGTTTTTGTTTAATTGCATAAAGGGCTCTAAGGAGGTGATGCGGTTGCCCAGCTCGCCGGAGAAGAAATACCGCTCGCCGAACATATCCGCGAGGTTCGGGTTGTAGTTGCCGAAATAAGCTTCCTCAAGCTTTGGCAGGTTCACAATCGGCGCCGCGTCCTCAATCAGGTTACCCGGGGCATACAGGTAGACCAAGCCCTTGATAGAGGCAACGGCGGAAATATCCTTCACGCGGTTGGAGGAAATATCCAAATCCGCAATCATATTAAATTTTGCAATCGCGCTGATATCGTTAAGCGCATTGTTTGCCGCATACAGGCGCGCGATATAGCCGCCGTAATCACCGAGAAAATCGAGGTTTGTCAGCTTGTTGTCGGCAATGTCCAAAATCAAAAGGGATGTGGGAAGGCTGCGCACGAGAGCGGCAGCGTTTTCATCGCTCATATCGGTATCGCTCAGGTTTAAGTAGGTCAGCGCCGGCAAATCGGCAAGCGCCGCGTAGTTTTTAAAGCTCGTGTGGCTGAGGTCAAGGTAGGTGACGCTTTCTAAATCATAATCGGTAATTTCGTAATCGCTGCCGACACATAGCGCTTCCTTCACCTTGGCATACACATTTCTGTCGGCAAAGCTTGCGGCGGTCGGTGCTGCCGGGGTAGTGCCGAGAATGGCGGAAGCATCGGCTTTTTCAAAGCTGTAGGAGAGCGCGTCGCTTTGGTAGCCGCGCACCATTTCGCCGGCGGCTTCAATAATCGCATGGCGCGCCTGTGTCGGCGAGAGCGAGGGGTGCTGTGCCACATACAATGCGGCAATGCCTGCCATAAACGGGGTTGCCATGGAGGTACCGGTCATGGAAACATAGCCGGTGTTATTTTGCGCGGCGATGGAATAGATGCTTGTGCCGGGCGCCGCAACCTGGTAGTATTTGCCGGTTAAGTCATAATTCGAGTAGTTGGAAAGGCGGTTGGTATAGCTGCCCGAGCCGAGCGCCATGACACCGATGACCGCACCGGAAGCGGAGGGGTAATGCAGTGCGGTAGAGGCATTTAAGCTTTCGTTACCCGCAGCGCAGAGAATCACCGCGCTCATCGAAGCGCGCGCAAGCGCTTTTTCCATATTGAAGCTGAAAGAGTAGCCGCCAAGGCTCATACTGATAACATCGGCACCGTTGGCAACGGCATATTCCAAGCTCTTGATTAAGTTGGCATTGGTAAAATAGCCGGTAGAGGAGGTCACGGCATTACAAGCCATAATCTTCGCTTTTGGCGCCACGCCGACAAAGCCGCCGTTGGAGGCTTCCATGGCAATGATGCCGGCGCAGTGGGAGCCGTGGGCGGGGCCGCCTTCCAATTTACCGTAGATATCGTGGTTGTTAAACTCGGCATTGTAGCCGTGGTTGCCCTCGGCATCGCTCCAAAGTCTGTTTTTAATTTCCTCGTGCTCAAAATTCAAGCCGTTGTCAATCACGCACACCAGCGCGCCTTCACCGAGGTTGGAGTATTGCTCCCAGGTTTGCGGGATATCCATATTATCGAAATACCACTTCGCCTTGCTGCCGTAGTCCGCGGAGGTGCTAAGCTCGGTAGGCATATCGAAGCTTTCGGGCGCATAGATATAATTAGGCTCGCAATCTTTGACGGTTTCGAGTGCATTCATCGCTTTGCACAGCTCGAAAACGGAAATATCACTGTTATCGAATGCCGCTCTGCAGAGTACCTCGCTTTGCTCTGCGGCAGAGGCTGTCGCGGTGGTTTCAAGCAGCGCGGTTTGGTCAATTTGCTCGAGGATTTCCAAGCCGAATTCCTTTTGAATGGAGGAAAGGGAAGCGGCACTGCCGCCTTGCGGCGCATAGGTGAACAGCAGCTCACCCGCCACATAGTCTTCCCCGGCAACGAGCGCGCTTTCATCGGCGCCGCCGTTTGCCAAGTAGCTTTCATAGTCTGCCTCAACTATGTCTTGCACATCCCGTGCAAAGGTGATGGGGGCGCAGCCGAGCACAAGTGCAACACACAGGCACAGGGCAAGAATTTTGCTGAGTTTTTTCATGGTGATACCTCCAAAATGCGGAAATTCGGGTAAAATTACTCAGTAAAATTATACCATATCCCCGCGGCAACAACAATAGGTTTTAAATCTTTTATTCTTTTAAAGAGTTAGAAATTTTAGGAGCTTTTTTATGCACAATGTTAAGAAAATTAAATTTCCTTTGCTAAAAATTCTGGCGGTACAGGCAGTCGTGGTCGCCGTATTAATGGGTGTTTTGTATGCCGTTAAGCGCATTTCTCCCACCGATTACGCCACTGTCGCCAAGCAGTATGTCGATGTGGCGGAAAACGAGCAGGCACAGGAAAGTGTGAAAAAAGCTTGGAGCAAAATCAAGGCGTTTTTTGTGGATGAAAATAACAAGCCGACCACCGAAAATGCCGGCGGTAAGGATGAAGATGTGGATGGCAACCGCTACCCGGATAATTGCACGGCATCGAAATATGTGATTAGCGAGGACATCTGCCGCCCCGCCGCAGGGGAAATATCCTCACCTTTCGGCTACCGCATCAACCCTGTCAGCGGGAAGCTCAGCTTCCACACGGGGCTGGATATTGCCGCACGCAGCGGCGATGCGGTGAAGGCGGCATATTACGGCATTGTCGAGAGCGCGGGGGAAGATGATGTTTACGGTAAATTTGTGAAAATCAACCATGGCAACGGCATCGAAACCTTTTATGCCCACTGCTCGAAGCTCTATGTCGAAACCGGCGACAAAGTCGATGGCGGCGAAACGATAGCGGCGGTCGGCTCCACCGGCTGGTCAACGGGACCGCACCTGCATTTCAGCATCATCATCGGCGGCATTTACTGCAACCCGGCATTTGTGATAGAGTAAGCATGCATTTTAAAATCGGCGCGGTGCATTGGCACATTTCCTTCCTTTTTTGTATTCTCCTTAGTCTGATGCTGTTTTTTGACAGCGGCTTCATGGTGCCGACTATGTTGACGGTGTGCGCTCACGAGAGCGCGCACCTTTTTGCCATGCACCTGTGCGGTGTGGCAGTGCGGGAGGTGAGCCTCGAGCCCTTCGGTATTCTTGTCAAAAAAGAGCAAAAGCAGCTCTCCCTCGGCGCAGCGCTTGCCGTGATTTATGCAGGGTGTGCGCTGCACCTGCTGCTCGGCAGTGCCTGCATGGTGCTTTTTTTGCTCTTTCAAAATCGGTTTGTGTTGTCCCTTGCCGCTATCAACGCGGCGCTGCTCGCGCTCAATTTGCTACCCATCCAGGGCTTGGATGGCGGGCAGGGCTTATTGGCTGTTTTGCGCCGCTTTTGCAGCGAGGAAAAGGCTGTAGCTGCGGCAAAAATCACCTCTTTATGCACGAGCGGCGCACTCTTTGTTTTTGGTATGATTATATGCTTTAAAGTAAGATTAAATCCTTCTATTTGTCTGCTTGCACTTTTTTTATTGATACAATCTTTGACAAATCATCTCTTTTATAATTGAAAAAGTGCGACTTTTCATATATAATGTTAGGTATCAAAAGGAGTTATATATGAGAAATCAGGAGATAGAAAAAATATTACCCTTTGTGCAAAAGCCCGCGCGCTATACCGGCGGCGAGCTTGGCAGCGTGGTGAAGGAAAAAGCGCAAACCGAGGTGCGCTTTGCTTTTTGTTTCCCCGATTTGTATGAAATCGGTATGTCACACCTCGGTATTAAAATTCTTTACGGCTTGGTTAATGAAATGCAGGGTGTTTGGTGCGAGCGTTGCTTCGCGCCCGATATCGATATGGAGCAGGTGATGCGCGAAAAGCACATCCCGCTGTTTGCACTCGAGAGCGGCGATGCGCTCGGTGAGTTTGATTTTATCGGCTTTACCCTGCAATATGAAATGTGCTATACCAATATGCTCAATATGCTTTCGCTCGCGGGCATTCCGCTTTTGAGCAAAGAGCGTAGCGGGTTAAGCAATATTGTCATCGTGGGCGGACCGTGTGTCTGCAACCCGGAGCCGATTGCCGATTTTGCGGATGTCGTTTGCCTGGGCGAGGGAGAGGAGCTGCTGCCCGAGGTCATCGAGTGCTACCGCGCCTGCAAGCGGGAAAATGCCGACAGAGCAACCTTTTTAAAGCGCGCTTCTCAAATCGATGGCGTTTACATTCCCTCCTTTTATGAAGTGGAATACAACGAGGATAACACGGTAAAATGTGTTTCGCCCAAGTATGATTTTGTGCCCGCGAAGGTGAAAAAGCGCGTGGTGGCGGATTTGGATACCATGTATTTCCCCGAGCAGTTTGCGGTGCCCTTTGTGCAGGCAGTTCACGACAGAGCCACTGCCGAGGTCTTTCGCGGCTGTATCAGGGGCTGCCGCTTCTGCCAAGCGGGCTTTATTTACCGACCGATTCGCGAAAAATCGCCCGAGGTCATTCGCCGCCAATCCAATGTGTTATGCGAAAACACAGGCTACGAGGAGCTGTCGTTGTGCTCGTTAAGCACGAGCGATTACACCCATATCGAGCAGCTGCTCAGCGAGCTGATTGATGATTGCGAGGGCGAAAAAATCAACCTTTCGCTGCCCTCGCTGCGCGTGGATAATTTCTCGGAGAGCCTTGCCGAAAAGCTCGCCAAGGTGCGCCGCAGCGGGCTGACCTTTGCACCTGAAGCCGGCACCCAGCGCCTGCGCGATGCGATTAATAAAAATGTGACCGAAAAAGAGCTGATGGACACCTGCCGCAAGGCATTCAAAGGCGGCTGGAGCTTAGTGAAGCTGTACTTTATGATGGGCTTGCCGACCGAAACGGATGAGGATGTTGCCGGCATTTCCATTCTCGCCGACAAGGTGGCGGAGCTGTTTTACACCATTCCCGATAAGCCGAAGGGGAAGGCGGTGAGCATCAATGTCAGCTGTGCTTCCTTCATCCCGAAGCCCTTCACACCGTTTCAGTGGGAGGCGGCGGATGACAGCGCAACCCTCGAGCACAAAAAAGAGGTGCTGCTCGCTGCCAACAAGTCAAAGCGCGTTTCCATTTCCTACAACAACAGCACCGATACACTCATTGAAGCGGTGCTTGCGAAGGGCTCGAGAAAGCTGTGCCCTGTTATCCTAAAAGCGTTTGAAAACGGCTGCAAGTTTGACTCTTGGGATGAGCATTTTTATTTTGAGGGCTGGCAGGCGGCATTTGAAGCGTGCGGGGTAGACCCGAGGTTTTTCGCCAACCGCAAGATTCCCTTTGAAGAGGTGCTCCCTTGGGACCATATTGATTACAGCATTCGCAAGGAATATTTAATAGAGGAAAATTTGAAGGCACACGAGAGCGTTACCAGCCCTCATTGCCGCCAAAAATGTGCTGCCTGCGGGGCAGACAAGCTCTCGGGAGGTGTTTGCCATGCGCGAAGTAAGGCTTGATTACACCAAGCGAGGGAATGCAAAATATATCTCCCATTTGGATTTAAACCGCGTCTTTTTCCGCGCCGTGCGCCGCGCGCATATTCCGATTTGGTTCACCGAGGGCTACAATCCCAAGCCCTATTTTCGCTATGCGCAATCACTGCCGCTTGGTATCGAGAGCCGCTGCGAGAGCTTGGATATTCGCCTGCTGGATGATAACTTGCCCAACAGCGAGCTGAAAGCGCGCTTGAATGCGGTTTTGCCCGCCGGCATCGAGATTTTGCGCGCCCACGAGCCGCGCATGAAGCCGACCGAGATTTACGCGGCGGTCTACGAGCTGCAATACACCCTCGCGCGACCGGAGCAGGCGGCGCAGGCGGTGGAAAGGGTGCTGCAGGGCGAGGCGCTGTGCATCAGCAAAAAGGTCAAGCACGGCAGAAAGCGGGTGGAGGAGGATGTCGATATTCTCCCGAATATCATCACCTATGCGCTGCAAACCGGTGAAAACAGCCTGCTGCTAAAAATCCTCGCCACGGCACAGCAAAATAACACGCTCAATGTGTTTTTGTTTGCCGGGAGCCTTGAAAAAGCGGCGCAGTTAGATTACGAGGCGCGCAACATTTTTAAAAGCTGTGTGGTCAATGAGGATTACCGCTATTTTAAATAATTTTAAATTTTGAAAAAAATGCTTGATTATTTTAAAAGCATATGATAATATATACAGGCTGAGTTTCGGCGTCGGCGCCGAGCCGGCAAAGCATTTTTGTTCCGCCGAAAAGCGTTTTTCGGTGCGGTTAGTGCAAAAGGCACTAAAAAGGCGAGTCCTCTGCGGAATGTTCATTCGCGCACGAACGCCTGAATAACAGGAGGAAAAAAAGATGGATGCTTTAAAAATGATGTCAGCAGATTCCTGCAAAAAGGAAGTGCCGCAGTTTTCTATCGGTGATACCATCCGTATCCAGGTTAGAATCACTGAGGGCTCTCGCTCAAGACTGCAGGCGTTCGAAGGCACTGTGATTGCCAAGAAGGGCAGCGGTGTTTCCGAAACCTTCACAGTCCGCCGTGTATCCTACGGCGTAGGTGTGGAGAGAGTTTTTCCGCTCCATTCACCGAATGTTGACAGCATTCAAGTTGTCCGCCGCGGTAAAGTTCGCCGCAGCAAGCTTTACTATCTTCGTGACAGAGTCGGTAAGGCTGCTAAGGTTAAGCAGGCACTTTAATGCGGAAATGTGTCCGTTAAAATTCAATGCAGTTTTAGCGGCACATAAATGTTCAAAAAAGGGGATGCATTTGTTGCATCCCGTTTTTTGCTCAATCATTAGGAGATGAATCATGACTGAAAAGAATAAAAAGAATTCTTTTGTGGCAGGTGTGTTAGATATTGTTGAGGTGATTGTGCAGGCGCTGGTGATTATCTTTATCATTTTCACCTTCTGCTTCCGCATCTCCGGCGTGGTCGGCGAGTCGATGGAGCCGACCTTGCAAAACGGCGATTGGCTCGTGCTTTCTAATATGAAGTACAAGCCCGCGCAGGGTGATATCGTTGTCATCACGCAGCCGACCGCGGCAAATGAACCGCTGATTAAAAGAGTGATTGCCACCGAGGGTCAGGTTGTGGATATTAATTTTGATACGGGCGAGGTAAAGGTCGATAACGAGGTGCTCCAAGAGGATTATATCGCGGCACCGACCTACCGCAGCTTTGATGTGGAATTTCCGCATACCGTTAAAGCGGGCTGTGTCTTCTGCATGGGTGATAACCGCAACGAGTCGTGGGATTGCCGCGATTCAAGCATCGGTGATATCGATGTGCGCTACATCATCGGCGAAGCACAGTTCAGAGTCTTGCCCTTCGGCAAGTTTAAGATTGGGTAAAGATGGCAGATTCGATTAAGACAACCGTGCAGTGGTTCCCGGGGCATATGGCGAAAACGCGCCGCAAAATCGGCGAGTCGCTCAAGCTGGTGGATGCCGTGACCGAGATTCGCGATGCGAGGCTTCCCGAATCCTCCAAAAACCCGGAGATAGACAGCATTATCAGCGGCAAGCCGCGCATTATCTTGCTCAACAAGGCGGATTATGCCGATGAAAATGCCACCGCCAAGTGGATAGAATACTATAAAGAAAAAGGCATTTATGCTCTGGGGGTCGATTGCAGAATCGGCAAGGGGTTAAATGCCTATTTGCCTTTGGTGCACAAGGTGCTTGCCGAAACAATTGAGAAAAATAAGCAAAAGGGCATGGCGGGCAAATCGCTGCGCCTGATGGTGGTCGGTATCCCCAATGTCGGCAAATCCTCGTTTATTAACCGCATGGCGAAAAACGGCAAGGCTAAGGTTGCCGACACACCGGGCGTGACACGCTCCAACCAGTGGTTTGTCATCGGCAAGGGCGTGGAGCTGTTGGATACACCGGGTGTGCTGTGGCCGAAATTTGAGGATAAAGAGGTCGGTGATAAATTAGCCTTCACAGGCGCTGTCAAAAGCGAGGTGCTCGACAGCGAAACGATGGCATACCGCCTCATTGATTATATTAAAGATTATTACGCGCCGCGCATTTGCGAGCGCTACAAGCTCGAGAGCATTGCCGGGCTGCAAGCGTGGGAAATTCTCGAGCTGATTGGCAGAAAAAGAGGTATGCTGATTGCCGGCGGCGAGGTCGATACCGAGCGCGCGGCAAACACCGTGCTCGATGAGTTCAAAAAGGGAAAGCTTG
>ONWY01000193.1 GCA_900321665.1 uncultured Eubacteriales bacterium | reverse complement strand
AACTACCCCTCCGCCGACTATGGTCGGCACCTCCCCTCACAATGGGAGGCGTTAAGAGGTGGCAAGGCTGCGCCTTGCATTATAATGCTAAACACTAAAAACTGTTCGCTCCGCGAACCCGCCGACAGCCGACAGCCGACAGCCGATAGCCGTGCATTATATAACTACCCCTCCGCCGACTTTGTCGGCACCTCCCCTGACAAGGGGAGGCGTTAAGAGGATGAAAGGATTTTATTATGGCAATTGAATTAAAAGACATCAGAGAAGCGGCGGCAACGCTGCAGCGCTACAAGAGCGCGAAGGCGCCGCTCGAAAACAAGATTATTGAAAACGAGCAGTGGTTTAAGCTGCGCCACTGGCAGCACTACAAGCGCGAGGACGGCGGCAAGCTGCCAAGCTCGGGGTGGTTATTCAATTCCATCCTCAACAAGCATGCCGATGCGATGGATAATTACCCCGAGCCCGCTATCTTACCCTGCGAGGAGTCCGACAGCGAAACGGCGGCGGTGCTCTCGCGCATTGTGCCGGCAATCCTGGAGAAAAACAACTACGAGCAGGTGTATTCCGATGCCTGGTGGTACAAGCTCAAGCACGGCACCGGGGTGAAGGGTATTTTTTGGGATGCGCAGGCGGATGATATCTGCGTGCAGCGCATTGACCTGCTCAACCTCTTTTGGGAACCCGGGGTGACGGACATTCAGCTCTCGCGCCATGTTTTCAACGTGGAGCTGGCAGACCGCGATGTGCTTGCCGCCGCCTACGAGGGCGCGGATTTCAGCAAGGCTGCTGCCGACATTGATATCAGCAAATACATCTATGATGAGAGTGTGGACACGGCGCAAAAGTGCGCGGTGGTCGATTGGTACTACAAAAAGCGCAACGCGGCGGGCAGGCAGGTGCTGCACTACTGCAAGTTTTGCGGGGAAAACATCCTGTATGCCTCCGAAAACGACAGCCGCTATGCCGAAAGCGGCTACTACAACCACGGGCAATATCCCTTTGTGTTTGATGTGCTGTATGCGGTGGAGGGCACGCCCATCGGCTTCGGCTTTATCGATGTGATGAAGGACGCGCAGGAGACGATTGACGAGCTTGATTCCAATATCCAATTCAACGCCCGTCTGCTTGCAAAGCCCCGCTACTTAACCAAGGCGGGCAGCGGGGTGAATGTGGCGGAGCTTGCCGATTACACCAAAGATTTTGTGGAGGTCACCGGCGACCCGACCACTGCGGTCTTTCAACTGCCGGTGCAGCAGCTCGATGCGGGAATTATGGATTTTCGCGAGCGCAAGATTATGGAGATGAAGGAAATCTCCGGCAACCGCGACTTTAACCAAGGCGGCGCTGTCAGCGGTGTGACTGCCGCTTCGGCAATCTCCATGCTCCAAGAGGCGGGCAACAAGCTTTCGCGCGATTCGATAAAGGCATCTTACCGCGCCTTTGCGAACGAGTGCCGCTTAGTGATTGAGCTGATACGGCAGTTTTACGAGGAAAGCCGCATATTCAGAATCACCGAGCCAAACGGCAGCTTGCGCTTTTTGCACTTTGATAACAGCGCGATGCGCGCCCGACCGACTGCACCGCTGATGGGCGTGGAGCTCGGGGTGCGCGAGCCGGCGTTTGATATTAAAATCAGCGCGCAAAAGCAGTCTCCCTTTAACCAGATTTCTCACAACCAATTTGTGATGGAGATGTTTGAAAAAGGGCTGTTTAACCCGGTGCTTGCCGCGCAGGCAAGCAGTGCCGTGGCGCTGATGAATTTCGAGGGGAAGGACAAAATGCTGCACGGCATTTTAGCAGGCAGCGCCCTTGCACCGGCTGCCGCCCCGCAAGCGGAGGTGGCAGATGACAGAGATTAAGTACCGTGACAGCGCTGCGCGCTTTGCGGTCAGCTTTTGCGGGCACGCCGGCTACGCGGAGTGCGGCAAAGACATTGTGTGCGCCGGTATCTCTGTTTTGGCAAGCGAGCTAATGCTCGCTTGCGAGCAGGCGCAGTGCAGCGGCGAAATCACCGACTACCGTTGCGCGGAGGGGAGCGGCTATGTAAAACTCTCGTTTTCCTACGGCGAAGGCAGTTTTATGCGCCGCACGGTGGGGCTGATTCTCGCTTGCCTGCGCCTGCTTGAGAAGGAATATGGCAGCTACCTGCGTGTGGTGGCGCAAAGTCCAATCCAAAGTCAATCCCAAAGCCGCTATAATGAGGGCGAAAACCAAAAAGAAAGGATGGCTTTATGAAAACAATCAATTTGTGCTATTTCGCCGGTGAGAGTACGGCACCGGCGCCGGCAATAACCGCCGAGGCAGGCAGTGCACCTGCCGCACCAGGGGTAGGCACCCGCGAGGCTTTCGAGAGCGAAAGCGCACATCAGCCCGCACCCGCTGCAAGCGAGGGCGCGGACAAGGGCTCCGCACAGGAGCAGACAGACTATAAGCAGTTCAAGGAGCAGTTTAAAGACTTGTATCAAGCGGATTTGCAGCGCGTGATAGACAAGCGCTTCAAAAATGCCAAGAAGGTGGAAGCCGAGCGCGACGCGCTCAAGAAGCAGAACGAGGAACTGCTCGCGGCCTATGAGAAGGCCAAGGGGCGCGAAAAGCGGGAGCTCGGCACGGAGCTTGAGACGCGCTATGACCTCAGCAAGGTGTTCGACCGGAGTATGAGCGCGATCCAGCGCGGCGAGTTCCAGACAGCGGTCGAGACGCTGACGCCGGTCATCTCCGATCGCGATGTCAAAGGCGGGCCGCTCGCCTATGCGTTCTATCTGCGCGGGCGCGCTTACTACGGGATGCACCGTGCGACGGAGGCGCTGAGCGATTTCAACGACGCGGAGCGCATCACGCCGGGCGATGCAGCCTATCCTGTCTGGCGCGCGAAGCAGTATCGCGGACTCATCTACTACGACTGGCGGCGCTATGACGACGCGGTGCGCGAGCTCGAGGCTGCCTATGATGCCTCCGACAGGCAGGACGCGGCCATCGCCGACGATCTTGCGAAGGCGCGCCGCGCGGCGGAGCTGCAGCGCCATCCCGCACCGGCGAAGCAGCCGTCCGGCAGCACGAAGGGCGTCGATTGGACGAAGGTCATCACGGACATCATCATCCATTCCATTCACCCTATCACCTACACATATAATGATTGAATTTGGAAATCTGCGTCTAAGTTCTCTATAACCATCTATAAAATCTTTTAAGCATAAATCATTATTAGAGCATGGCCTTGTTACACAATTTGATAAATCTTTTATTTCTTTGAACAAATCTATTTTATTCTCATTGTCTATCAGTTGGTCAATTTGATGAAAATCTTGAATTGGAAAGCAGTCCAAAAAATTTTGGTTTTCTTTATACATATTGTATCAAAAACCTTCTAATAGATTTCCTAATGATTTTTATTT
>ONWY01000006.1 GCA_900321665.1 uncultured Eubacteriales bacterium | reverse complement strand
TCCAGATCAAAAATGGCAGCCTTGGTGGATGTTCCTCCATTGTCAAGCCCAATCACATATTTTCCCATTGGTATCCCCTTCCTTTCACATTTCAATTGCACGTCCAAAGGTAAAACTTGTATTTTTATTATACACCATTCGTTGTCAGAAAAAAAGATATCTTAACCCTTGCTAAGGAAAACCCCGAGTGTGTCTTTTTGGCGTATACCAACGGCACGCTGGTGGATGAAGCCTTTGTGAAGGAAATGAAGCACTGCGGCAATTTCCTGCTCGCGCTCAGCGTAGAGGGCGATGAGCAGAGCAACGATGCGCGCCGCGGCAAGGGGATTTACAAAAAATCCAGAGAAGCGATGCGCCTGCTCAAGGAAAACAAGTGCTTGTTCGGCGTTTCCGTTTGCTACACCTCGCAAAATTTAGATGCGGTTACGGCAGACAGCTTCTTTGAGGATATGATTGATGCCGGCGCGCGCTTCGGCTTGTATTTTCACTATATGCCTGTCGGCACGGGTGCCGTACCTTCGCTGATGCCGAATCCCGAGCAGCGCGTCAAGATTTATAACAAGCTGCGGCAGGTGCGCTCCACCGGAGAAGGGGCAAAGCCCTTCTTTGTGATGGATTTCCAAAACGACGGCGAGTTTGTCGGCGAGGCGATATGGAGCCCTGTGTATTTGTGCACTACAGCGATTCCAATATTAAGAATAAAACCATTTTGGAAGCCTTGCAAAGCCCGTTGTTTATGGCTTACTACAAAGGGCAGCCGTTTAATGATAACCACCTGATGCCGTGCCCGATGCTCGAAAATCCCGAAAAGCTGCAGGCAATTGTCAACGAGGTCGGCGCGGTTTCCACCGATATGATTGGCAAGGAAAGCGTGGAGGCGCTTTGCGGCAAGTGCGAGGACTATGCGCAGGCGTGGAAGCAGACGGCAGACACCCTGTGGATGGCGAAGGACAGGTACGCACCGTTTACGCAATATTACAGAGACCACTGATGTGGCGTTATACCGAAAAAACAATTTGTTTAGATACAAGAAAATGAAAGGAATTCGGTTGATTTCAACCGAGGGGGAAAGACTATGAAATGGTCAATTCTTGCCGCTTTCATTGTATATTTTGTCGCAATGCTTATTGTCGGCTTTATATTCATGAGAGGGCAAAAAGGAGAAAAGGAATACTTCATCGGCGGTAGAAGCATGGGTCCTTGGGTTACCGCAATGAGTGCGCAGGCATCCGATATGAGCGGGTGGCTGCTGATGGGCTTCCCGGGCAGCATCCTCGCCTTCGGTATGGGCAAGGTGTGGATTGGTATCGGCCTGGCGCTGGGAACCGCACTCAATTGGATTTTTGTGGCAAAGCGATTGAGAAATTTCTCCGTTGCCGCCAACGATTCCATCACACTGCCGCAGTACTTAAGAAACAGATTCGCAACACAAAGCAAGGCGCTGCAAATTATTTGCGCGATTGTTTTCCTCGTGTTTTTCACAATCTATGTCGCTTCCGGCTTTGTGGCAGGGGAAACGGTGTTTGTTTCCTTCATCCCCGCACTGCAGGGGCACGAGAGCCTGGCGCTGTTAATTTTTGCGGCAATTATCATCATCTATACCTTCTCGGGCGGCTTTAAGGCGGTTTGCTGGACAGACTTTTTCCAGGGCATTTTGATGCTTATCGCTATGCTCGCTGTGCCGATTATGATGGTTGCCAGCCCGAAAATCGAGATTGGTGCCGTGCAGGCGATTGCGGGCAGCGAGAGCTTTTCACTCAACCCCTTCACCGCCTCTTGGCAGGATATTCTTTCCGGGCTTGCGTGGGGGCTCGGTTATTTCGGCATGCCCCACATCTTGGTGAGATTTATGAGCATCCGCAAGGCGAAAGAGGTAAAAAAGAGCGCAACGGTAGCCATTATTTGGGTGATTTTGACCCTCGGCGCAGCGGTTGTGATTGCGCTGCTTGCGCGCAGCACCCAAATGGGCGCGGCGCTTGTGGAAGGCGGCACACAAGAGAGAATCTTTATCGAAACCGTGAAAACCTTATTCCCGGGCTTTATCGCCGGTGTTCTGCTGTCGGCAATTATCGCGGCGGCAATGAGCACGGCGGATTCGCAGTTGTTGGTGGCTTCGTCCTCCTTCACCAGCGATATTTACAAGCCTGTTTTCAGAAAAAATGCTTCCGATAAGGAAGTGCTTTGGGTCGGCAGAGGTGTTGTTGCCGTGGTAGCAATTGTCGCATTCTTCATTGCGAAGAGCGGGCTTTCCGGCGAGAGCAAGTTTGCTTCCTCCATTATGGATATGGTCAGCAACGCTTGGGGCGGCTTCGGCGCTGCCTTCGGCCCCGTGATTATCCTCTCTTTGTTCTGGAAGCGCTTTACATACAAGGGCGCGATTGCCGGCGTTGTCGGCGGCGCGGTGGTCGATGTGCTGTGGCTGGTGTTCTTAACGGAATCCACCGGTGTTTACGAATTGGCACCCGGCTTTGCGGCAGGCTTGCTTTGCGCAGTCATCGTGACCTTGCTTGATAAAAAGCCCTCTAAAGAGGTGGAAGCGATTTATGCAGCCGGGGTTAAAGGCGAAGAATAATTACTTCTCATGGATGAAAACTTGCTCTTCAAGCGAAATTCACCGCTTTGCTTGCTCGCCTTACACAAAGTAAAGCTTCGCGCGCAAATCGGCGAATTTCATCTTGAATAGCGGCGTTTTCATCACATTCGAAGCAATGATTCTCCGCCCGGCGAAGAATAAGTTTTGGAGAAAAAAGCAGAGAGAAGTACATGAAGCGAAATTCACCGCTTTGCTTGCTCGCCTTACACAAAGTAAAGCTTCGCGCGCAAATTGGCGAATTTCATCTTGAATAGCGGCGTTTTCATCACATTCGAAGCAATGATTCTCCGCCTTGGCGAAGAATAAGTTTTGGAGAAAAAAGCAGAGAGAAGCACTTGAAGCGAAATTCACCGCTTTTTTTGCTCGCCTTGCAAACAGTTGTTAGTGTTTAGTATTTAGTTTTTAGTTGTGCGCGGTTACCGCAATACAGATTAAATATATAACATTAATAAATAAACCTTTACAAATAAAAAGCTTTGTGCTATAATTCAAATACTGCCGTTTTTCGGTTTATTGCGTATGCCCCAAAGGGGAGTCACTGTTGCTTTAAGCTGAGAGATAGGAGAATAAAGAAAAAAGGAGTGAATCTTCATGACAAAGGAAGAAAAGAATGCTATCATCGCCGAGTATGCAGTGCATGAGGGCGATACCGGTTCTCCCGAGGTACAAATCGCTGTACTGACTAAGAGAATCAATGATCTTACCGAGCATTTAAAGATTTACAAGAAGGATAATCATTCTCGCCGTGGTCTTTTGAAAATGGTCGGTCGCAGAAGAAATCTTTTGGCATACCTCAAGAAGGTGGATATCGAGAGATATCGTACACTTGTTAAGAGATTAGGTCTTCGTAAATAAGAGCACATTTTGCAGACGAAACTGTTTGGTTTCGTCTGCATTTTGGCTTTATTTTTAATAATTATAATAAAAATTGCGCTCACTGCGCAAAAAAACAAAGGAAAGGAAACATTAGAGCTGCTGCCCGTTAGCCGCAAATTATGTGCTTGCGGCGCAAACATATAATTTGTTGCTAACAACAGCTCTAAGGTGCAAAAACATGGCAATGTTTGAAGAAATGAAATTTACCAATTTCAGAAAATTTGAAACCGAGCTTGCCGGCAGACCTCTCGTGGTCGAAACCGGTAAGATGGCACAGCTTGCAGGCGGCTCCTGCTTAATTCGCTATGGCGAAACAGAGGTGCTCTGTAACGCAACCGCTTCCGCAAAGCCCAGAGAGGGTGTGGATTTCTTCCCGCTGAGTGTGGATTTTGAAGAAAAGCTTTACTCCGTGGGCAAAATCCCCGGCTCCTTCGGCAGAAGAGAGGGCAAGCCGAGCGATAAAGCCATCCTGGCTTCCCGCGTGATTGACAGACCTATCAGACCGCTCTTCCCGAAGGATATGAGAAACGATGTCGGCGTGGTCGCAACCGTGATGTCCGTTGACCCGGATTGCAGCCCCGTTATCACCGCTATGATTGGTGTTTCCATCGCTATCTCCATTTCCGACATTCCGTGGGATGGACCCATCTCCGGCGTAGAGGTCGGCCTTGTAGAGGGCGAGATTGTGATTAATCCCACCGCCGAGCAGAGCGAAAAGAGCGAAATGAAAGTTACCGTTGCTTCTACCGATTCTCTAGTAGCAATGATTGAAGCGGGTGCCAATGAAGTGGCTGATGAGGATGTTTACGACGGCATCATGAAGGGCCACGAGGCAAACCAAAAGATTGTGGAATTTATCAAGGGTATTCAGGCGGAAATCGGCAGAGAAAAATTTGCTTTCGAGTCCAACGACCCCGACCCGGAGATGTACGAAGCAGTCAAAGCCTTCTGCATTGAGGATGTAAAAAAGGCACTCGATACCGATGATAAGAGAGTGCGCGATGAAGCGCTGAAGCCGATTTATGAAGCGGTTCACGAGAAGTTTGATGAAATTTACCCCGAGCAGGAGGAAAAATTAGAGGATTGCCTGTACAAGCTGCAGAAGTTTATCGTGCGCCGTTGGTTGCTCGATGAGGGCAAGCGTGTTGACGGCAGAAATATCAACCAAATCCGCCCGCTTGCGGCAGAGGTTGATGTGCTCTCGAGAGTTCACGGCTCCGGCTTGTTCACCAGAGGGCAAACCCAGGTGCTGACCGTAGCGACCTTAGGCAGCGTGGATGCCGCACAAAATCTTGACGGTATCGACAATGAAGATAAAAAGAGATACATTCACCACTACAATTTCCCCTCTTACTCTGTTGGCGAAACCAGACCCTCCAGAGGCCCGGGAAGAAGAGAAATCGGCCACGGTGCATTAGCGGAAAAAGCGCTTTTGCCGGTGATTCCTTCGGTGGAGGAATTCCCGTATACCATGCGCTTGGTTTCCGAGGTTGTTTCCTCCAACGGTTCTACCTCGCAGGGCTCCATTTGTGCTTCTACTTTGGCACTGATGGCGGCAGGTGTGCCGATTAAGGCACCGGTTGCCGGTATCTCCTGCGGCTTGATTACCGAGGGCGACCGCTTTATGACCATGGTGGATATCCAGGGCTTAGAGGATTTCTTCGGCGATATGGACTTTAAGGTTGCCGGTACCCACAAGGGTATTACCGCTATTCAGATGGACTTGAAGGTGCACGGCTTGACTCCGGCTATCATCAAGGAAGCGCTTGAGAAAACCAGACTTGCCAGATATGAGATTATCGACAACGTGCTTCTCAAAACTATTCCGGAGCCGAGAAAAGAGCTTTCCAAATATGCTCCGAAGATGTTTACCATTAAGATTAATCCCGAGAAGATTGGCGATGTCATCGGCAAGCAGGGCAAGGTCATTCAAAAGATTCAGGCTGACTTTGATGTGGAAATCAGCATTGAAGAGGATGGCAGCGTATTTGTTGCCGGTCTGGATACCGACAAGTGCCAAGGCGCTATCGCTTGCATTGATACCATTGCCAATGACCCGGTTCCCGGTACCATCTACAACGGTGTGGTCACCAGATTGATGAGCTTCGGCGCATTTGTGGAAATCGCACCCGGTAAAGAGGGCTTGGTGCACATCAGTCACCTCGATGTCAAGAGAACCGAGAAGGTGGAGGATGTTGTGCAGGTCGGCGACCAAATCATGGTAAAGGTGCTCGAGATTGATGACCAGGGCAGGCTTAACCTCTCCAGAAGAGAAGCGCTGATTGAGATTGAAGGATTAACACCGGAAAATGATTTGAGCGAGGAGAAGCCCAGAGGCGGCAGAAGACCGCGCGGTGGCAGAAGACCGAGAAAATAAGAAATTTTTGATATTGTCATAAAAGGGCTTTCTGCGCAAGGCGCAAAAAGCCCTTTTATTTTAAGGGAGAATAACAGAATGAAAAAAATTGTATGTATTGCTCTTGCGGCGGCGTTGCTGCTTGCGTTTGCCGGCTGCAGCGCAAAGAAGCCGGCGGAGTCGACTACCGCCACAACCGCGGCAAAAGCAACCACTCGCGCAACGACTGAAGCAACCACGCGGCAGACCGCAAAAGCCGCGGCACCTGCGACACCTGCGGTGCCCGCCATCAACAGCTATCGTATTTTTATTGACAATGCGCAACAGGCATCGTGGACTGTTGTGGAATGGACGGCTGTAGAGGGTGCAGACGGCTATGAGTTACAATACGGCACGCGCGCCGATGCCGACAGGCAGCTGCAGGAGCAGTGGGAGGATAATACCGAAACCCTTGAGGGAGGTTCTGTAAGCGAGCACAAGGTCAGCCTGACCTATGCATCCGGTTTTAATATTGATATGGTGCGCATCAGGAGCTTCATGCAAAGCGAGGGAGAGACCGTTTTCAGCAATTGGAGCGAGCCTTTTTATATGGATGTTGAGAATAAAGTAATGGTTTAAGTATCAAAAAAGTTGCCGGATTTTCGGCAAAACCGCTAATTGACTATTTATTTATTCACTGATACAATAGAAACACTCATTTTAATCAGAAAGGAAAAGAAGATGAAAAAAGTTATCAGCATTGCCTTGATACTTGTCAGCCTTGTGAGCATTCTCTCCTGTTCCTTTGCTGCCGTTGCAGCAGAGCCGGAGGCATTGCCGCTGGATGGCACCGTTATCAGCGGGCAGACAACAAAGGATAATCATTACAATACTTATGCTTTTACCTTAGAGCAAAGAGGTGCGGTGACCTTCACCTTTTTGGCGGATAAAAATGTTCGCTTAATCACCCTTAAAAATGAGGATACCGGCGATGAAAAAACCGCTATCACCTTCACCGGCACTGATTTCAAGGATAATTGGACCTGCCAGCGCGCATCAACCATGTATTTGCAGCAGGGCAATTATACCCTCGAGGTATACGGCGCACAGACCGAATACAAAGTAAAGGCAGAGTACAAGCCCTATACCGAGAAAATTTCCGGCTACCTGTTGAGCGCTAACAAGACCGCCAATTATCTTTTTGACGAGTGGAGTACACCGAAATCCCACAGAATTATTGTCAAAAAGCCGTATCGCTTGATTTATACCGTTACCCACAATATGCCTGTAGCAATCAATGTGAAGGCAGCTGACGGCACGGTGTATTCGGCAACTGCCAAATACAAAGCAGGTACTGCGGCAGAGCCTGCAACCGATACCATTGTGCTCAACCTGCCCAAGGGCACCTATTCGCTGAACCTGCGTGCCTTAAATAATGCCGAGAATGCATGCGAGTGCGGCGGTATTTACAGCATCAATGTGCAAGTAAAGCCCTTTATCAAAACACCGGCAGACTTTAAAGTCATCACCCGCAAGACCGACAGGCAAACCGTTTCCTACAAAGCTCTCAAAGGGGTTGACGGTTACCAGGTGCAGTGCTCCGACGGCGGCACCAAGTGGGACCAGACAAAGTCCGGCACTTCTCTCACCTGCTCCTTTAAGGGCTTAACACCCGGCGGAAAGTACAAATTCCGTGTCAGAAGCTATGTGATTGAAAACGGCAAGAAGTATTACAGCGCATGGAGCGAGGTGCTCAACTCCGCGTGCACACCCGAAAAAGCACAGGTGAAGAAGGCTTCTTCCGACAAAAGCGGTCAGCTCACCGTGCAGTGGGCAAAAAATAAAGGCACCTGCACCGGCTACGAGGTTTGCTTGAGCAATGACCGCTCGTTTAAAAACATCGAAAAAACGGTGAAGGTGACAGCCGGCAGCAAGGCCTTGCAATCCTGCACCACCAAATTCTCGGCAAACAGAATGTGCTTTGCAAAGGTCAGAGCATACACAAGATTCGGCGGCAAAACCTATTACGGCGCCTGGTCGTTATATGTCAGCACCTATGTAAAATAATCTTTATGTAAAAATCTTAATGAAAAAGACTGTTAGGCAACTAACAGTCTTTTTGCATAAAAAAAGCAGCTTTTTTCTATACTAAAGGTAGAAAATAGGATAAAATATTGTGTTTTTATGGTTTTAAGTTTATACTAAAAGAGGAGAGACACAGGCAATACATCCTTTCATCAAAAAGGGGTGAAACAATATGAAAAAAATTATTAGCATTTTACTTGTTTCGGCATTGTTTGCCACTATCATTTGCTGCGGGCTTCAGGGTGCAGCTGCCGCCAATAAGGTGGATGAATCTTACGCTCAGAGGAATATCAATTCCTTTGTCGGTTTCCTGAAAAAATCGGGCAAGCTGATAGATGAGGACTATTATTATTTCAAGGAGGAAACCTTTGACAAAAACGGTACAACCATCAAGCCCGAGTATTTTTACGACCCGGGTGAGAATACCATTTGCATCAAGTCCTTGATTGAGTATGCAAATGCAAATGTGCTCTTTTACATCACCCTGCCTGCTGTTTATAACGGCAAGTGCACCTTCGATTATGATTACATCGACCGCACCGGGGAAACCCTGCAGGCAACGGCGCAAGTCAGTATCCCGAGCTTTAACGGCAAGAATGCCGCTTTTACCAAAACCGGCGGCAATTCCGCCGAAACACCCGAGCAGGTAAATCGCTCTTGTAATCTGATTGCGAATCTTGCACTGATTAATGCGGACAATTATGCGTACCGCAACGGCAGATTGGAAACCGGACTTTACGGCTTCGGGTTTACGGCAATGTGCGCGCACCACGCGTATGAATACCACACAACCCCTGCCAAAATGGGTGTTTCCGGCAGCGCCAAGCGCAAGGTTTGCATTTGGTGCGCATTGCAAACAACAGGCGGCACCGTGATTCCCGCTGTTTATTCCATTGCTTTAAATAAAACCGCGTTTTACTATAACGGAAAGGTACAAAAGCCGACTGTGACGGTGAAAGACACCAAGGGTAAGGTGTTAAAAGAAAAGCAGGATTACATGCTTTCCTACTCGAGCGGGTCGAAAGCCATCGGCAAGTATGAGCTGAAGGTGATTTTTAAAGGTAATTACAGCGGCTCAAAAACCTACTACTACACTATCAACCCCGGTAAGCCGCAAATCGCAAAGCTGACTGCCGCAAAGAAGGCACTGAGCATAAAGTGGGGCAAGGTCAATGCGGTTTCCGGTTACCAAATCCAATATGCATATAACAGCGCGTTTAAAGATGCGAAAACCGCCAATGTAAAGGGCGCGGTAAGCGTAAGCAAAAAGCTCACTTCTCTCGCAAGCGGCAAGCGCTGCTATGTGAAAATCCGCTCCTATAAGGCGACTACCTTTAACGGAGAAAAGGTCTACATTTACTCCGGCTGGAGCAGTGTGAGAAATGCTGTGGTAAAATAATGTAAAAAAGAGGGCTGTTTCAACCAAATCGTTGAAACAGCCCTTCTGTTTATTCGCGGCGCTGCGGGTTGTCTGTTAATTCGAGCAGGTAGTCGGTCGATACATCATAAAAAAGCGCTAATTTAATCAACAGCTCCGGCGGAATGGTTCTTTCGCCCTTTTCATAATAAGCATAGGTGCGCTGCGGCAAATTTAACTTTTCACCCAGCTGTGCCTGCGTTAAATCGGCATCCTCTCGCAAATCGCGCAATCGTTTCAGTTTCATTTTTATCACCCGCTCCTATTATAGGATAGAACAAATCGTTCTATTGACTTATAGAACAAATTGTTCTATAATTAACTTGCAATATTTTTTTGTTGCAATTTGCACGAAAGTTATAGTATAGTGAAATTAGAAAATGAAGGAGGTAGTGACCATGAAAAAATGGCTCAGTCTTATTCTATGCATCGTGATGATAACAAGCTGCTTGGCAGGCAGCTTCAGCGCAAATGCCGCAGTGGAAAAAATCATCACAAACGGCAGCGAGCAAAGCATCACCGTGTCTGCCGATGATGAAAAGGAGCTTAGCATCTCCGTGGCGTTTCAGGGCAGGTTGAGCTTGACCCTCAGCGTGACTGCGCCCGATATCGGTATATATCTTTACAGGGAAGATGACCCCGAGGATTATAAAGAACTGTTATATGTTGATGAAGCGCTTTTTGGCGAAGAAAAAATCTACAGCAAAGATATTTTTGTGTATTTAACATCGGGCAAATACCGGCTGTGCTTTGAAAACGGCGCGCAGGAAAATGCGGTATCATACCGCGCAACCTGGCAGGATATTCGCCCGGCGACAGTTGTGAATTTTCCTGCCAATAAACAGGTGCAATTCTTTATCGGCGAGTGGGATTTGGTTTCCGCGGTAAGCCGCATCATCGTTAAAAAGGATTACAGGCTGAGCTTCACGCTCAGCTATAACACGGCGGTCGGCTTGGTAATTATTGATGAAGCGGAAAAAGTATATTTCACGCGCGAATTGATTGCGTACAATGAAGATGAGCCGCAGGAAACCGAACTCAATGTTTGCTTGAAAAAAGGCACCTATTACTTAGGGGTTATTAACCTCGCGGAGGATACGCAGCCCGGCAGCGGCGTGGTGAGCATGCGCATGGCGGTGAAGCCATATATCCCCGTGCCGACCGATTTTAAAGTCATAACCAGAAAAACCACTTCGCAAACTGTCAGCTACAAGGCGCAAAAGGGTGTTGCGGGTTACCAGGTACAGTGCTCGGATGGCGGCACGCAGTGGGCGCAGACCAAAACCGGCACCTCGCTTACCTGCTCCTTTAAAGGCTTAGCCCCCGGCGGGAAATACAAGTTTAGAGTCAGAAGCTATGTGATTGAAAACGGCAAAAAGGTCTATGGTGCGTGGAGCAAAACGCTGTGCTCCTGCGCAAAGCCGGCGGAGACAAAGCTCGAAAAGCTCTCGAGCAGCAAGGGCCGCATCATTGTCGCGTGCAGCACGCAAAGCCAAAACGAGCTCTTAGGCTACCAAATTTTTTACGCAACCGATGCTTCCTTTAAAAATGTTGTAAAAAAGGTATCCACCGAGGTGGGGCAGAAGGAGGCGCTGAACTTTAGCTTTGGCACCGGCGGGTTCAAAAGCGGCAAAACCTATTATGTGAAGGTGAGGCGCTACAATTCCTTTAACGGTACCAATTATTGCGGCGCCTGGTCGAATGTGATGAAAATTAAAGTAAAATAAAGTACATAGCGCTAAAAGCGGTGCAGGGCAGTGCTCTTGCACCGCTTTTTCTCTTTAGCGAGGCTTACTATATTATAAAATTTATAATCTTGAAAAAATATATAATATATAGTATAATAGCTTATCATGGATTATTATGGAAAATTATTGAAATAATTTTTAGAGGTAGCTTCTATGAAGATTTCAGTCGCTATGGCGGCATATAACGGCGAGGGCTATATCATCGAGCAGTTGACCACCATTCTCAACCAGCTCGGGGAGAGTGATGAAGTCATTGTCAGCATCGACCCTTGCAAGGATAATACCTTGAATGTCGTGCGCGCATTGAGCGAGCTTGACGACCGCGTTAAGCCGTTAGAAGGCGAAGGCAAGGGCTTAATCAAAAATTTTGAAAACGCTATCCGCCACTGCACCGGCGATATTATTTTTCTCGCAGACCAGGATGATTATTGGCAAGAGGAAAAGGTGCAAACCGTGATGGAGTGCTTCACCGCGCGCGAAGCGGATTTGGTGCTGCATAACTGCACGCTGGCAGATGCCGGGCTGCACCCGATTGCCGGCGGCGAAAGCTTCTTTGCCATGCATGGCTCCAAGCCGGGCTTTGCAAAGAATTTGATTAAAAATTCATACATGGGCTGCTGTATGGCGTTCAGGAAGGAATTGGTGCGCGAGTTTTTGCCCTTTCCCGAGAAAATCCCGATGCATGACCAGTGGATTGGCTTGATTGCCGAGCGTTGCGGCGCCGTCATCGAGTTTGTGGACAAGCCTTTGCTGCTGTATCGCAGGCATGGCGGCAATGTTTCCGAAACAAAGCATGCCTCGCCCATGCAAATGATAAAGTGGCGCATACAGGTTTTAAATGCCTTAAAAGCAACACATACCCCCGAGGCACAAGAAGGAGAGGCGCAGTGAAAGCAAGCGGATGTATAGTAACATATAATGCGGTTTCGAGCGAAAACAAAAAGAGATTGCTGTTTAATACTATCGAGAATTTGACACGCTTCAGCCGTGACGTGGATTTTACGCTTTATGTGGTAGATAACGCATCGAGCGACGGTACGGCAGATGAGGTGGAGGATTATTTTCGCGAAAATCCCCATGTCAAGGTCATTCATAATGCGGACAACAAGGGCTTCGGCAAGGCGCATAACCAAATGTTAGAGTGTATCGACAGCAAGTATCACTTTGTCATTAACCCCGATATCATTGTCAAAGACGATGTTATCGGCAAAATGTGCGCATTTATGGAAAGCAAGCCGGCGTGCGGCATGGAAAGCCCCGATATTCGCTTTCCCGACGGGCGCGTACAGGTGCTCGCCAAGCGCAACCCCAAACTGCGGTATTTGATTGCCTCGCGCTTGTCGGGCGACAGAGAGCATAACCGCTACCTGCGCGAGTATGCCATGCTCGATAAAGACTTGAGCAAGCCGCTGCGCATTGAGAATTGCTCGGGCTGCTTCTTTGCCATTCGCACGGAGCTGTTCAAGAAAATCGGCGGCTTTGATGACAGATACTTTATGTATTTTGAGGATTTCGATTTGGCGCGCACTGCGGCGCAGCAAACCGAGATTTGGTACAACCCCGGCGCTGTGGTTTACCACGAGTGGGGAAGAGACAGCAAGCGCAACACAAAGCTGATGCTGATACATATTCAATCCACCTTCAAGTATTTTCTGAAATGGATGTTTAAAAAATAAATGTAAAACTTATTTTTCTGCAGGAGTTTATATGGAAAATATGGATAAAGTTTCCTTCACCGAAAAGGGCAAAGGAAGCCTCAAAAACTTAAAAAAATATAAAAATCTCTTGGTGGAGCTGGTGCGCAAAAACATCAAGCTCCAATACAGAGGCTCCATTCTCGGTCTGTTTTGGACCTGCTTGCAGCCGCTGTTGACCATGGTGGTGCTCTCCTTCGTTTTTTCCATGATTTTTGGTAAAAACAGCGTGGCAAACTACCCGGTTTATTTGTTGACCGGCAGATTGCTGTTTGACTTTTACTCGGGCTCTACCAAAAAAGCCATGCGCTCTATCAGGGGCAATGCTTCGATTATCAAGAAGGTGTATGTGCCGAAGTATTCCTACCCCTTCTCAAACATTGTTTCCACCTTTATCACCTTTGCCATCAGCCTGATTGACCTGGTGGTGGTGATTGCCTTCTTCAATATCTTCATTCCGGGCAAGGCGATTTACATTACCCCGTGCGTGATTTTGGCAATTATTCCGATTGCGGTGCTTGCCATTCTCTCCACCGGTGTCGGCTTTATTCTCGCAACCTTGCAGGTGTTCTTTAGAGATATTGAGTACCTTTATGATGTCTTCTGCCTGCTGCTGTTTTATATGACACCGATTGTCTACACAGTCGATAAATTAAAGCTCGGCGCTGCGGCAGTCGTGCTTAAAGCCAACCCGCTTTATGGGATTATTACCGCCTTTCGCGCCTGCGTGACCGGGCAAACCGGTCTTGCCGGGCAAAAGGGCTTGGAGGCAACCTACGGCCCCGGCCACCTCACCAAGATGTTCCACTTAGCCATCAACACCATGGGCTCCTGGACCTTTATTTACTCCACCATCTTTGCCCTTGTTGCCCTGGGCATCGGCATCCTGGTATTCAAGAAAAAGCAGGATAAATTCATTTTGCATATATAGCAGATTTTTTCACCTTGTTCGAAGTGATAAAATCGTGCCTTTTAGCGAGCTTTTGCGCTTTACTCCCTCGCCTTACACAAAGTAAAGCTTCGCTCGTAAAGCACAAAACCTCATCTAAAATGCACAATTTTCTCTACTTCTCAAAGGTAAAAAAATCCGCTTTTGGATAAAAGAAATTTTCAGTATATCCAAAAACCAATGCTTTTGGATAAGATTTTTTGAGTATAGATAAAACCATCGCTTTTGGATAAGATTTTTTGAGTATAGATAAAACCAATGCTTTTGGAAAAAGATTTTTGATTATATCTAAAAACCATCGCTTTTGGATGGTTGGCATGGCGGATAGTTATTTAACAAGGTACACTTAAGCCTGAAGCGCACAAACAATTCATACCACAATATTTTCTCAACAAGAGGTAACTATGAGCAATCAAACCGAGAAAAACAGCATAGAAAACGAAACCGAGGACAGCCTCATCATTTCCGATGAAATTGCAGTTAAGGTAGACCATGTCAGCATTCTCTTTAACTTAAATAAAGAGGGTGTGGATTCCTTTAAGGAATACATGATTAAGCTTTTGAAGCGCCAACTGCATTATGATGAATTTTGGGCGCTGACCGATGTTTCCTTTGAGTTAAAAAAAGGCGAGCGCCTTGGCATTTTGGGCTTAAACGGTGCCGGCAAATCGACTCTTTTAAAAACCATCGCCGGTGTGCTCAAGCCTTACAGCGGCTCGGTGAGTGTGAAGGGCGTTATCGCACCGCTGCTCGAGCTCGGTGCGGGGTTTGACGGGCAGTATACCGGCAAAGAAAACATCTTTCTTTACGGCTCCGTGATGGGCTACTCCAGAGAGTTTATCGCCTCTAAATACGATGAAATTGTCAAGTTTTCCGAGCTTGAAAAGTTTATCGATGTGCCGCTCAAAAACTACTCCTCGGGTATGAAGGCAAGGCTTGGCTTTGCGATTGCAACAGCGGTCGAGCCGGAGGTTTTGATTTTGGACGAGGTGCTTTCGGTGGGCGATGCGAAGTTCCGCGCCAAGAGCGAAAAGAAGGTGCGCTCCATGTTTGACAAGGGCGTGACTGTCTTGTTTGTCTCTCACTCCGTGGAGCAGGTAAAATCGATTTGTAACAAAGCGATTTTGCTCGAGCACGGCAAGATTATTGCGCAGGGCACCACCGAGGAGGTTTGCGCGATTTATGAAGAAAAGACCTCCAAGAGCCTTGAAGCGCAGATGAAGGATGCGGTGAAGGATTTAAACAAGGTAAAAAATAAAATTGCCAAAATTAACAAAGCCGCTGCCCAAACCGGTGAAGAGGTTTCGGCAAAGGTTGTTAAGGATGTGCAAGTGAAAGTGAATGATATTAATAAAGAGCTCGGCAAGGCAATGCCTGCCGAGGAGGAGGGCGCAAAATGATTTTTGCCATTGTTCTCGCCGGCGGAAGCGGCTCGAGAATGCGCAGTGAAATGCCGAAGCAATACCTGAATTTATACCGCAAGCCGGTGGCTTACTATGCACTCAATGCATTCTATAGCTGCGAAAAAATTGACAAGGTCATTTTGGTCACCAGCAACGATTATTTCGATGTCGGCTTGGAAATTTCGCAAAAGTATTTCCACAGCGATATTTTGGTGTGTACCGGCGGCAAGCACCGGAGCGAATCGCTGATGAATGGGCTCGATTTTATCGAGGAGCAATTCGGGATGGATGAGCAAACCATTGTTCTCACTCACGATGCGGCAAGACCCTTTGTCAGCGAGCGGATGATACTTGATAACATTGCCGCCATGAGCGAGGCGGATGCCTGCGATACCTGCATCCCGGCAGTGGACACGGTTATTGAAGGCGAGAGCGGCTTTGCGACGGCGATGCCCGAGCGCTCGCGCGTCTACTGCTGCCAAACACCGCAAACCTTTCGGGCGATGAAGCTCAAGCAGCTTTACCACTCGCTCAGCGAGGAGCAAAAGGCGAGCTTGACCGATGCCGGAAAAATCTTTTACCTGTGCGGCGAGAAGGTGAAGATTGTGGAGGGCGCGCGAGAGAATATTAAAATTACCTACCCGATTGATTTGGAAATTGCCAAATCTATTTTAAAAAGATGAAAGAGATATTATATTTAATTTTTTGCATCGTTTTTCACCTGTGCCGATTAGTGCCTGTTGCGCGCAACAAGGTGCTGATGATGTGCATCCACAACGAGGGTGAAAACGGTGCGCTTTCTTTAATGGAGCAAGCGCTCGAGGAATACGGCGAATTCAACATCAAGTGGTTTCGCCGCGAAGAGATGTTTGCCACGGCAGCGGGGAAGCTGCGCTTTATTTTTAAAATTCCCTTTGAAATGGCAACCGCGCAGTATATTTTCTTTAACGATAATTTTATGCCGCTGGCACAGCTGCATTTTTCCAAAAAAGCCTCAACATTATACACCGGAACAA
>ONWY01000074.1 GCA_900321665.1 uncultured Eubacteriales bacterium | reverse complement strand
TTTTGCTCAGATTAGCAATTTTAAAATGTGGGAATACTCTGCGTATTGGCGCATTTTTAAATTGTTAAGGTGAGTGAAAGCAGACAAAATAAACCAATACTTCGTTATCGGTACTCTCCGTAAAGAGGGTGCCCCAAAACCTCGCTTTTTCAGCTTAAAGCAATAAAATCCCCGCTGCAAATTTTGCAGCGGGGATTTTGAATTATTCAATCTCAAGTGTTCTTTTTTCGGGAAGCTCTTTGTCCTTTTTGGGCAAGGTCAGAGTCAGCACACCGTCTACATACTTTGCGGTGATATCTTCTGTTTTGATGCCCGAGATATCGAAGCTTCTGCTGAAAGAGCCGTAAGAGCGCTCGCGCTTTAAGAAATTGCCCTTTTCATCCTTCTCATCCTTCTCGTCTTTTCGCTCGGCGGAGATGGTTAAGAACTTGTTTTCAATATCAATCTTGATATTTTCCTTTTTGACACCCGGCAAATCGGCTTCGAGCCGAATTTCGTTGCCCAAATCCTTAATATCTGTTTTAAAATCCGCTACCTGCGGGAATTTGAAAAAGTCATCCTCAAAATCTCTGAAGAACGGTGAAAAAGTGTTTCTTTTTACAAATGGTGTTAATTCAAACATAATAAGATCTCCTTTCTGATGCGGCAAAAAGTCAATCCCGATAAAGGAAAAAGCAATATCTTTTAGCGACTTTTGCCGATTTGTTCGCTCGCCTTACACAAAGTAAAGCTTCACTTACAAATCACCAAAATTCATTTAAAATCTTATTGTTTTTCCTCTTACCTGTCTTGCCTTCTTGCCGCGGGGGCTTGTGCAAGACAAGGGGTTTCTTCGCACCGCTTTAAGATAATCTATCGGTTATCTTAAATAAGATATGTAATGTAAATTAATTCCGGGAGCGGTGGTTCGTTTGCCGCAACCACATCTGTTCCCCCTTGGAACAATTATAGAATACCCCGCAAATTTTAAAAAATTCACAATGAAATGTGTCTAATTTGTAAATTTAGCACTCTCGAGGTGAGAGTGCTAAAATTTACAAAATTAAGAATACTTCAAGTAATATTCATCTGTTTCCAAAAGTCCGTTTTCGGGATGATATACCGCGGCATAAATATGGTATCTTCCGGGTTTTGACGGAACAGTGTTGAATGTGTTTTCATCTTCATTATAAAAGCACACATAGATATCTTTTTCAAAATATATCGGCATAAGCAACGCTAAGAGTTCTTTGTTTGGAGGATGTTGCCAATGGGAATTGTTTTTAACAAGTGCTTCAATCTCTTTGTTGCTTTGGCTGAAATGCACATAGGTAATGCAGACCGGCTCTATCAAATCCTCATCAAGGTTGGTAATTTCCGTGTTATTTTCATCGTAAGGCATATTGATAATGCGCTTCGGCTCCGGAAAGTCTATTTGCGACAGTTCTTCAAAGTGCTGAAAGGCAGCGGGATTATCAAAACCGGATATGTTTTGAACACTCCCCAAGGTGCCGAAGCCGGCAAGCAATACAGCAAAAATGATGCCGACAATAATGTTTTTACGGTATTTCGGGTAACCCTTTCTTTTTAGAACGATACCGGCAATCACGGAAGCGAGGGGGATGGGAAGGAAAGCCCAAAATAATAGCAAAGAGGAGAAGGACCCGCTTGAAAATTTGGAGACAACAACAATGGATAGAAAGAGGGAAGCAATACTTGCAATGACCAAGCAAACGGAAACGGTTTTATGGAGAGGCTTTTCTTCCGATTGTGCATTTTGCCGCGCATATAAGTAGAGGAAAATTGAGCTTGGAGATAATTCATCTTTATTGAAAAGGTAGAGTTGCGAACCGACAGTAACCAAAAGCAGAGAGCCGCTAAGAGAAATTTTTTGGATATCGGCATAGTAATATTTTGCACTTGTTATTAATTCATCGTTGCGGTAGATTTTTACAATAAAGTATTCCTTAAAAGCTTCATATTCATAAGTGGAGGAAGGGACTCTACTCATGGCTTCTCTTTTTGTTTTTTGAACGGCTCTAATGCGAATAATAATTATTAGAGCGAGAATAAAAAGAACACCGACCAGAGCGCCAACCGCAATCCAAGATTGGTTAAAAGCCATCCAAACCGCCAACAGTACATTGAGAATTGCCGGCTTTAGGATAGGATAAACGGCATTTTTTCGATTTTGTTCATACAAAACAGCAATTTGTATTTGTGTAAAGTTAAAGGTATAGTGTTCAGTAGCGGCAGGCGTATCGTTGGCATCACTTTGCGCGGTAAAGCCTAACACATCATCAATAGAAACGCCGAAAATGTCCTTTAAGCGTATTAAATTATCGGTCGTCGGCATCGTTTGCCCTGTTTCCCACTGGGATATCGTTTGGCGGCTGACCAGCAATTTTTGCGCCAATTCATCCTGGGAAAAACCAAGCTGCTTTCTGTATTTTTGGATGTTATTTGCCATCTGTACTCTCCGCTTTCAATTGATCTGTTCTCAGTATATCCGAAAAGCCAAAAAAAGAAAAGCAAATCATACTTAACTTTGTCAAGTATGGCTTGCTTTTGCTGTAAGTACGCCAAAAATGAATGCTTAGAAATTTCCGCCGTTCCAACCCCAGTTGGCAATACCGTCATACTTTGTGTATATTCTTGCGGGTGAAATATGCAGCTCCTCGCTGAGAATTTCGGTGACAAGCGCGGTCATTTTTTCGCTCGCGGCAGGGTTCACCTCGCCGTAAATGCTGATGTCGGCAATGGCACAGGGCTCGTCGCTGCCCTTAAAATACATTGTCTTTTCATCCTCAAAGCTCAACATCAGCCAAGCTTCGGTTTTGCCGGGGAAGGCTTCAATCGCTTTGCCGAATTTTGCCTTGATAACCTCGGCTTTCTTTTCATCAATTTTCACATTGGTCGTTGTTTGAATATATGGCATGGCAAACCTCCGTTAAAATAAAACTGAAAATGAAACACGATACATAGTTGTGTGATTCATCATTCAACGATGTATCCCATTTTCTTCATGGCTTTTTTGAGGGTGCGCGCGCTCATTCTTTGCGCTCTTTCGGCACCGGTGCGGTAGCATTCTTTCAAGTATGCCCTATCCTCCATCAGCTCCTTGAAGCGCTGCTGCACGGGCTCGAGCTCTGCGACAACGCTTTCGCCGACCGCTACCTTGAAATCGCCGTAGCCTTTGCCGGCAAACTCATCTTCAATCTGCTCGTAGCTCTTGCCGGTGGTGCACGAGTAAATCCCCATCAGGTTATTGATACCGTCTTTCCCCTCGGCATAGCGCACCTTTGCCTCGCTGTCGGTCACGGCACGCTTGAATTTTTTCATGATGATGTTCGGCTCATCGAGAATACTAATAAATGAGTTGGTATTAGCATCCGATTTGCTCATTTTCTTTTCGGGGTTGGAAAGGCTCATCACCCTTGCGCCGTGCTTGCCGATGTATGCCTCGGGGATTTTAAAGACATTGCCGAAGTTGCCGTTGAAGCGGCCGGCAATATCCCTTGCAATCTCTAAGTGCTGGCGCTGGTCTTCGCCAACGGGCACATAATCGGGTTGGTAGAGCAAAATATCTGCCGCCATCAGCACCGGGTAGGTAAACAAGCCGGCATTGATGTTTTCGGGGTGTGCCTTGCTTTTATCCTTAAACTGTGTCATTCTCGAAAGCTCGCCGAATTGGGTGGAGCAGGAGAGCAGCCAGGCAAGCTGGGCGTGCTCGGGCACATGGCTTTGGATAAACAGCGTGCTCTTCTCGGGGTCAAGCCCGATTGCCATTAAAAGCGCGTAGGTGCGCAAAATTCTCTCGCGCAGCTCCTTTGGCTCCTGTTTAACCGTGATTGCGTGCAAATCCGCCACCGCAAAGTAGGAAAAAAAGTCCTCCTCGAGCGCTTTCCAATTCTTCAAGGCGCCCAAATAATTGCCTAAGGTGGGGGTGCCTGTCGGTTGAATACAGCTTAATATAACCTTCTTCTTTTCGCTTGTTTGTTCCATTTTTTGACCTCACGCATAGTATTATGGTGATTATTATAACATATATTGGTAAATTTGTCACTTGAAAAAAGGAGGAATTTATATTATTATAGTAAAAATAATTAACGCAGTTAAGTTAGATTTAAATAAAGGAGAAAAGAATTTGAGTAAGAAAATGACAAAAAAAGAGGTTGCCGCTGCGATTGAGGGAAAATTATCCCACATTTTCAGCGTGACACCCGATACGGCATCAGACAGCCAAATTTACAAAGCCTGCGCTCTTGTGGCAAAGGATTTGCTGATGGGAGAAAGAGCAGAGTTTGCGGCAAAAGCGAAAAAAGACCAAAACAACAAGAAGGTTTACTACCTTTGCATGGAATTTTTGATGGGCAGAAGCTTGAAAAATGCTCTGTTTAACCTCGGCTTAACGAAGGAATTCGAGAGCGTGCTCAAGGATTACGGCGTAAAGCTCGAGGATATTGAGGAGCAGGAGCCGGATGCAGGCCTCGGTAACGGCGGTCTGGGCAGACTTGCCGCTTGCTATCTGGATGGCTTGGCAAACCAGGGCTTTGATGCCATGGGTTATTCCATCCGCTACGAGTACGGTATCTTCCGCCAAAAGATTGTGGAGGGCTGGCAGACAGAGCTGCCCGATTTCTGGCTTCCCGGCGGCGAGGTGTGGCTGTCTCCCTGCAAGGAGGATGCCAAGGAAATTCACATCGGCGGTATTGTCGGCAGTAAGTGGCACGGCGAGTACCACGAATCCGTGCAAGAGAATTATTCCACGGTCTATGCGATTCCCTACGATATGATGGTGCCGGCACAGGGCGGCAAGGATGTAGCCGTACTGAGATTGTGGGCAGCAGAAGCGCCCGGCTTTGATATGAGCGCCTTCAACCAGGGCTTATACATGAAATCGGTGGAGGAAAACGCGATGGCACAGGTCATCAGCAAGGTGCTTTACCCTGCCGATAACCACATCGAGGGCAAATCCCTGCGCTTAAAGCAGCAGTATTTCCTCGTTTCCGCCTCCGTGCAGGATATTATCGAGCGCCATTTGGCACAGTACGGCACGCTTGACAACCTGCCCGACAAGGTGGCAATTCATATTAATGACACCCACCCGACAATGGCAATTCCCGAAATGATGCGCATTATGCTCGACGAATGCGGCTATGGTTGGGACAAGGCGATGGAGCTCATTCGCGGCACCTTTGCCTATACCAACCACACTGTTATGGCAGAAGCACTTGAAAAGTGGCCCGAGGACCTTTACAGAACCCTCTTCCCGCGTATTTACGAAATCACCAAGGAGATGGATAACAGGCTGCGCTCTTGGGTATGGGAGAGCACGCACAATGCCGATACCGTGGAAAAGCTGGCAATTATCAGCGGCGGTATGATTAAGATGGCGAATATGTGCGTGGCAATCTGCCACTCCGTAAACGGTGTTTCGGCGCTGCACAGCCAGATTTTGAAGGATACCGTTTTCCATGACTACTATACCTTAACCCCGCGCAAGTTTACCAATGTTACCAACGGTATTGCGCACAGGCGTTGGCTTTGCCAGGCAAACCCGGAATTGACCGCATACCTCAAAAAGAAAATCGGCTCCGGCTTTATCAAGGACGGCGCGCAGCTTGAAAAGCTCAAGGCGTTTGCCGAGGATGATGCCACTCTTGAGGATTTGATGAAAATCAAGCGTAATAACAAGGTGCGCTTTGCAAACTACATCAAGAAAAAGCAAAATATTGATATTAACCCCGATTCCATCTTTGATGTGCAGGTAAAGCGCTTGCACGAATACAAGCGCCAGATGCTCAATGCCTTAAACATTTGGTCAAAGTACTTGGAGCTTAAGAAAAACCCGCAGATGGATTTTGTACCGCACACCTACATCTTCGGTGCCAAGGCGGCGCCCGGCTACTTTGTGGCAAAGAAGATTATTGAATTTATTTGCACCATTGCCGATGTGATTAATCACGATGAGCAAATCGGTGATAAGATGAAGGTTGTGTATGTGGAGGATTACAATGTCTCCGTCGCAGAAATGCTGATGCCGGCGGCGGATATCTCCGAGCAGATTTCTCTTGCAGGCACCGAGGCTTCGGGTACCGGTAACATGAAGCTGATGATTAACGGCGCGGTTACCCTCGGCACGATGGATGGCGCCAATGTGGAAATATACGAAGCCGTGGGCGCGGAAAACATCATCATCTTCGGCATGACTGCTGCCGAGGTGGAGGATATGCAAAAGCAAAACTACCAGCCCAGAAATTACTATATCAACAATCAAAATGCTAAAGAAGCGATTGATGCAATTATGGCGGGCATCGGCGGCAAGGAGTTCCCCGAAATTATCAACACCTTGACCGTGACCGACCAATATATGGTTCTCGCAGACTTTGCGGATTATCAAATAGCACAAGCCAAGATTGATGCACTTTGGAAAGACCAAAAGGCATTTGCAAAAATGAGCTTGATGAATATCGCGTCCGCCGGTATTTTTGCGGCAGACAGAGCGGTGAATGAATATGCAGAGTATATCTGGCATGCAAAGCCGGTAAAGCTTTAAAAAAAGAGGCGGTGCGCTGCGGCGCACCGCTTAAATTCTAATTTAGCGCACGAAGTGCGCTAAATCAAACCTTTTAACGGCTCCCCTAGTCAAATCCCCCACAAAATCAGTAAAAACGACTACCCTTCCACCGCAAGCGGTCCCCCTCCCCTCACAAGGGGAGGCGTTAAGCGGTTGCTAATTTATCTGCCTACAGGCAGATAAATTAGAATTTGTTGAACAAAATCCATTAAAATGATATAATATAAAGTATATAGTATTCACATTATGGTTTATATTTGCAGGAGGAGCATATGAAAAAGTGGCACAGAGCATTGAGCGTGTTATTATCCGTTTTAATCGCGTTTGGCGTTTTTACCGCCGTACCGTTTCATGCGGCAGCGGCAGGCGGTGTGACATATATCGAGCGCGCGTGGAATGAGGAAGCGGAAAAGGAAGAAGAGCGCATCCTCAGCACCGAAAAAACCTGCACCGATTACACGGAATGGAGCGATGTGGAAGGCACTTCACTTGCGCCGGGCTGGTATGTGGTTTCAAAAAATTGCACGGTCGGCTCTCGTATGATAGTGGAAACCGGTGCAGTGCACCTGATTTTGTGCGATGGTGTGACAATGACCCTGCAAAAGGGCATCGGTATCAAAGCCGCCGGCGAATTGTATATTTACGGGCAGAGCAACGATACAGGAAAAATATATGCCAATATCCATTTTCCCGATGGCACCTATGACCATGAGTGTGCGCTCATTGGCGGCGTGAAGGGGGAAAATTGCGGCAATATCACGGTTTACGGCGGCACCATTGATTTGACTTATTTAAGCGGTACCGGCGCCTGTATCGGCGGTGCCGAAGGAAGAGGCGGCGGTATGACGCGCATTTACGGCGGTCATGTTAACTGCCAACAACAAGCCGGTTCGGGTGCGGCAATCGGCGGCGGCTATAAAGCAGCTGCAAGCCGCTTTGAGCAAGAAGCCATCCAAATTTACGGCGGCAAAATTGATGCCAAAAGCTGGGGCGGTGCAAGCATCGGTAGCGGCTTGGAAGGCAACAGCGGCAAGGACGCTATCGGTATTTACGGCGGCACGGTTAGTGCACAGTGCAGCACTGGTGCCGGTATCGGCGGCGGTGAAAACGGCAAAAACGGACCGATACATATTTACGGCGGCGAGATTAATACGGTCTCGTATGCGGAAGGCTATACCGGTGCCGGCATTGGCAGCGGTTTGGAACAAAACCAGGGTGGAACGATTGATATTTCCGGTGGCATTGTTGTGGCAACCTCGCGCAACGGTGCCGGTATCGGCGCCGGCAAGGAAGGCAGTGCCTCGCAAATCAATATTACCGGCGGTACGATTGTTGCCTCGTCCACCGAAGGCGGCGCCGGCATTGGCGGCGGAGCGGATGGCGGCAACGGCGGCACTATTCACATTGAGAATGCTAAGGTAGTCGCCTGTTCCTCTAATTATAACAGCATGGCGGATGCCACAGATGATATTTTAAAATGTTTAAACAAAACGAATCCGAATCCCTCTGACCATGGGGAATCGGTTGTCGGTGTGTTTTTAGGCATTTTGGCCCTGATTGTGGATGGCTTTGGCGCTGACCAATCCGGTTGCGGCATCGGCGGCGGTTCGTGCGGCGGCAGTGCTTCTTCCATTACCATTCAAAACAGTAATGTAACAGCCAAATCCGGCAATTATTCGGCTGCCATCGGCAGCGGTGTCGTTCTCGGCATCCCATGCCACAGTCACGGATGACAGACCGGGGAACTTGAGATCACCACGCAATCCAGTCAGGATGCGTGCACCGGCGCCC
>ONWY01000013.1 GCA_900321665.1 uncultured Eubacteriales bacterium | reverse complement strand
CATTCTTATTTCTTCTTTCTTCTTTCTTCTTTCAGCGAGTAAAACGAGCGACTAAATTCCAGCACCAACACAAACCGCTCGCCCGGTTCGGTGTAAACCTTTGCCCCCTGTTTTTCGGCAAGGGCGGCAATGTTGGCAAGACCGCCGACAAAGCGCACCGGGGCTTGCGGCGCGGTGCCGTCATTCGCAAAGCGACAAATCAGCGCCGCGGGCGTTTGTTCGGTTGTAATTTCCATCTGCGCGGCATCCGCATGTTTGGCGGCATTTGCAAGCGCCTCCTGCGCCACGCAGAAAAAGAGTTCTTTTTGCTTTTCGCTCATGCCCTCCGGCAACACGGCAGGCATCTCCAGGCGAATACCCAGCGCTCCGGCAAGCGATTCGGTCGCTCCCTGCTGTCTGCGGGATTTTCTGTCCGCCTCCAAACAAAGCAACAGTGCATTTTGCTCCCAAAGAGAGAAGTAGTGATTCAGTGTTTCACTGTCATCCCCTGCAGCTGCCACGGTAGAGAGCATCAGGCGATTCATTTCATCGTGAATATTGATTTTCGCCTGCAAAATCTCTTGCCGTTTCACCGATTCATCAATACTTGCATAATAGGCGCGCAAGTCTGCATTCAGGCGTGCAAGCGCCTCTTTATCCTGCTCGAGAGCGCGCGTTGTGGCATATTCGGCAGTGATGTCGGAAGCAACCATTTCATAAAGATGCTCTCCGTCTTTTTCGATATCTCGGCGCACAAAACGCCACACATTATCGCCGCGGTTAATAATGCCGCCCTGCACGGCATCAAAAAAACGATTACCGTCCAACAAAGGTTCGCCGCAAATCTCCTCACACAGCGCGTTCATACATTCATTTGAAAATAACACCCTGCCGTTATCACGCCAACAGCAAATGCCGCAGGGTATTTTATCGAGATATGTTTTAATGGTGCCGGGGGTAATATAGGTTTTATCATAGTTCACATTGCGTGCAAATAAAACCGCCGTTGCCGCCGTAACACCGGCAAATACGAAAAACCACACCGCTCCCGGCAGGGCGCAAAGTACGCGTGACATATGCGCCGTTTTCCCGCTTTGCCCGAACAGGGAAAAATCAAAAATCACCTGCCACAAAGCGTATGCGGGCGCAAAGAGCAACAGGGCAAACGCGGTGAATTTTATATGCTTTTTGACTGCAGCAAGCACAAGGCTGCCCAAATTGACCAAACAAAGCAACAGTGCCCACAGCGCAAACACGGCACGCACTGCCGCGGGAAGCAGTTCAAAAGCCGCCATTATGCGCCACCCCCTTTCGGCAGGGTAAATCGGATATAAGTGACATTGTCCTCTCGGCTGATTTCACTGTCCACGCCCGCCGCACGCAGGGTTTGCGTGAGCGTTTGCGGCAAGGCGGTTTGCATGTTTTCCAGCGTGATTTTAAAGAGCGGCTGCTCCTCGGCAGAAAGGTTCACAAACACACCGCGCAGGGTGGAAAGGTTCGTTTCAAGCAAGGTTTCAAAGGCTTCAAACACCGGCAGTGCCGCCTGTGTGCGCACCTTGCCCGCGGCATCCGAAAAAACTTCGGCAGGGATGCCGTAATAGTTCAGATAGCGCAACACTTCCGCCACGGAGAGCGCCAATTCCCCGATTTCGATGCTCTCGCTCTGCCCCGAAAGCAACATCAGGTTGGCATAGCGCTTAATGTAGGCGCCAAGCAGGGTGATTTTACCTTTTCGGTCTTCTTTTACGCGCATATCGCTGCTCTCTCTGCCTTCGCGCGCATAAAGAGAAATGAGGCGAGACTGTCGCTCCGTGCGCTTTGCAATGGTATCATACACCAGGGTGCGCTGTTCGATTTTGGTTTCATTTTCTTTCAGTTTGTTTCGCAGGCGAATGAGTTCCGTTTCTTGCGCAAGTTCCTCTTTCGCGTGCGCAAGCTGGTCGTTCAGGCGGTCTATTTCCGTCATATCATCCTGCCAAAAGCCGTAGCCGCCGGGGATTGCCATTTTGTGCAACAATGTATGCGCCCCGATTCTCGTGCCGCTGTCTGCCGCGAATTGCTCTGCCGTTAAGGGCAGTGCAGTATTGGAAGCATACACGGGCTTGCCCGCTTTATCGGTAATTTGTGCCGCTATGGAAAATTTACGGAACAACTTTCCGTAATCGGTATTGGTCGGAATGAGCCCCAGTTGCATACAGCACTCGAGCACTATCGCCACGGTAAAAATGAGCGTTTCGGGAAATTCAAAAATGTGAGTACCGTTGATTTTCGGCATATGTCCCGTTACCAAAAGCGTGTTTAATACCGCGCCCACCGTGAACGGAATTAAGATAATCCACGCCCTTTTTTTGGAAGAAGAAATGCGGCATTTTATAATGAGTATCGCAACCGCCGCAAGGTAGAGAAGGTATTGCCACGCGGTGATGATGTAAAATAATACGCCGTAGGTATACACACTGTCCCAATTTTCAAACTGCGGCTGAAAACGGAACACCCACCGGTGCAAATCGTTTGTGAGCAATAACACGATAAAAACGGCGGTGATGACCGCTGTCCACAGCCACCTTTTTAAGCGAAACCCTTTCGGCTGCGCCACCAAAAGCGAAATGTAAAAAAAGAACAGCGGCAACAATAACATCGGCACATAGTAAAGGTACCAAACATGGCGGTCTGCCGTGCCGACTTCGGCAAAGGCGCTGTATTTAATGCCGCGCAGTAAAATGAGTGAAAGGCTTGCCCACGAGAGCGCCTTCATCATCACCGACAGTTTGCCCGAAGGGGTAACGCGGTGCGCATAATATAACACCAGGCACACGCACAACAGCAACAAATAAATAGCCGATAAGTTGCGCGTGGGGAAACGGTCGGGAATAATGCTCGCACAGGGAATCATGTTAACGGCTAACAAAAAATAATAAAACGCCATACGCTTGAAAGCGGTTTTCACTTCTCGCATGCTTTTCCCTCCGTTTCATAAAAATCAATTTGATTATATCATAAAAAGCAGGTTTGTCAAAAAACAGGACAATCGCGTCGGGCAAAAAATTCTAAATTCAAAATGCTAAATGCTAAATTTTTTAAAATCAGCAAACAGAACCGCCTCCTTGACTGCTTTACTGCTTTACTGACTTTACTGAACGCAACGCCGCCACAATTTAAAATTCATCATTCAAAATTCAAAATTTATCAAAATGCAAGACAACGCCTTGCCACCACTTCATTTTTCATTCTTCATTTGTGAAAGTGTAATCTTTCACACTAACCTGTCTTTTCTTGCATTTTATATGTAAAGGCTATATAATAAAGAGAGAATATTTCTCACAGCAAACTTCACGGCAAGGATTTTTCAAAATGGCAATGAACAATAGCAGCGTTTTTAACGCTACGGTGTGTATTGCGGGAATTTTACTTCTCGCCATCCACCTCATTTATCTGTTAATTAAAAAAAATAAAAGCAAAGATGAAAAAAAACTGAGGGATTTTTTCATCTTCACCATCATTCATTTTGCCTCTTATTTAAGTTATACCTTAATCAAGGTGAACTACACGAGCGATGCTTTTATTATCGCATTTTACACCACATTTTATATGATGAATAATGTGGAGGCGTTTTTACTGTTTCGCTATGCGAGCAGTTATATTAAAACAGAGAAAAAAAGAGAAAAACGGATTTTCACCCTGAATGTATGTGTTTTTTGTGTTTTCATCCTTTTAAATATTATTAACATTTTCACGGGTATATTTTTCACGGCAAGCGGCGGAGAGTATGTGCGCAGTAAAGGCATGATTGTATCGCAAGGGTACCAATTTGTCGCCTTTGCCTCTGTCTTTTTGCTTGCCGTTACCAACAAAAAACTCTCGGCACGGGAGAAAATCGCTTTCGGCATCTATTGTTTTTTGCCGTTGGTCGCCATTGTTTTGCAAAACATTTTCAAAGGCTATGCAATTGCCTATGCCTCTATTATTGTGGCAATCGAAATCCTCTTTATCTTTTTAGATGTGCAAAAAAATATAGTGCTTGATGAAAAAGTGACCATACTCGATTCCATGGCAGGCATTTATGATAATGTGAACCTGCTCGACTTTGTTGCCGGCACGGAAACCAACCTGCGCAGCCCCGGTCAAAAATCCGAAAGCATTGATTTGCACAAGCAAAGCCACACACTGATGAACCAAAAATTAATCAACACCGTTGCGGCAGAGCACCAAGAAGCATTTGCCGCATTTACCGATATTAGAACGGTGCGAAACCGATTAAAAAATAAAAAGATTATCAGTGCCGATTTTATAGATGTTCACAGCGGGTGGTTCCGTGCGCAATATATTTCGGTAGAGAGCGGAAAAAACGGTATTCCGAATATTGTCATTTACACCACTCGAAATATTGATGAAGAAAAGCAAAAAGAAGAACATTTAATCCGCATTTCTTTAACGGATGATATGACACGGCTCTTTAACCGAAGGTGTTATGATAAAGATTTAAATCGAATAAAAAATGCACCGTTAGAAAATGACTTTGTCATTTTTTCTGCCGATGTAAACGGCTTAAAAACCGTGAACGATACCAAGGGGCATGTCGCGGGAGATGAACTTGTGAAAGCCGCTGCCGACTGCCTCATGCAGGCGTTTGAAACCTGCGGAAAGGTTTACAGAACGGGCGGCGATGAATTTATGGCAATTGTGTATACAACCGAGCCCGAACACTACCGCATGCTTATTCACCAAAAAGCAAACGAATGGCACGGCACTTATAACGACACCCTGTCTGTTTCGGTCGGGTATGCTTCTCTTGCAGAAAATGCCGGCGCAGGTGCAGATGCGCTCGAACGCCTTGCAGATAAAGAGATGTACCGCGAAAAAGAAAGCCACTACACCGAAACCGGCTTACACAGAAGAGTGCATATACCACAGTAAACGCGCGAAAAATCAAAGGTAATTGAAATGAAGTATTTTTCAAAAAATGGTATTTAAACGGTTGTGTTGATACGCCGAACATTAAAGACAGTCACTATTATGATATGGATACCGGTATTCATGATTTAAAAATCGTGAATACCGTAAAAGAGAAAGACCATATCACCCAATGCCCGTTTTTTGTTACAATCGGGTATGGGCGAAGCCCATCCCTTTCACTGAAAACTAAATTCTGAAAACTGTAAACTATTTATCTGCCTTCGGGCAGATAAATTTACTCAAACTTCACCGGGTCGGTCTTGCCGGCATCAAACTCACTGTTTTCCGGCGAGGGTTCCGACATGCTGAAATACATCTTCGCCGCTTTGGTCGTGCCGAAATCCTGATTGGAACCGGACTTCATGACCTTATTAAAAGCTTCTCGAAACAGCTTATTATGCGCCTGCTCGCGGTTGAGCAGAAAATCAATGGTTTCTCTCACTTTTTTATCATCAATTTGGCGGTAAAGATATTCATACACTACCTTTGCGCGTTGCTCGGAAGCAATGTTCGAGAGCAAATCTGCGCACAAATCACCGGTAACGGAAACATAATCCCTGTCCAAGAATAGCCGGAGGCATTAGCATAATTCTTTACTTTTTTCAATCTTTTTATTAAAACAGACTTACAGTCTGTTTTTTTGTTATGCTTATTTTTTAGTTTCACGAAAAAGTAGTCATACAACAGCTTAAAAACTCGTTGTACGCCTTCTTTTTTTAAATCATTACTCTCTTGGCTTAATGACAATGTCTCCGTGCCCTCCCGATAACTTTCATTTGTTGTGTGTGATTAAAATAGAATCATGCGTTGTTCCTTGTGTTAGCTGAATTTTCGAATAATTCCCACTGTTGCCCCTGTTAATCTGCTTATCTGCCTAATTGAAATGGTGCACAGGGGACCGTCTGTGCACCCCCCTGTGCACCCTGCAAGCGCAAAAATACGCAGGGCTTAAGCAAGGCGTGGAACGCTTCTTTCACGACCGCCGCTTAGGCGCAACCTGAAAAACAAATAAAAATAAACAGACAACAAATAAAATTGCTCCGAGTTTCCAAAAGGAAACTCGGAGCAATTTTATTTAAAATACAGGGAAAACCGGTTCCTATTTATTAATACAACAATGATTTTAATATTGACTATTATTTATGATAATGCTAAAATGAAAGAGCCAAATAAAATTCATAACTGAATATACTCTACACTTTTGCGTATGCTATTTTTATCGTTATTGATAAAAATGCATGCTCTTATTTGCATACGCTTGTAGAGTGGTTTGTGGATTTTGTTTGGCGACAGTTGAGCTTGCGTTTTTGGGCGTACAGCTTAGCTGTACGCCATTTTTTATTTTATTGTCAAAGAAGAGGAGGAAGATTTCATGAAAAAAATAATAAGTAGTATTCTCATTGTTTTGTTAGCATTCAGTTTCATCAGTTGTAGTCGTAATTCGACCCCATCAGAAACCGAATCAGAAGTCATTTCAGAGCAAGAAGTTAATAATCTTGAGGAGTCAAACAGCAGTTTTGCGCCAAGAAATGCAGATGGGCTGGAGGAGCTTTCCGTAGATATGGATAGCGGCACACATGCTAAATCAAACATCAAAGAAGGTTACTATGATGAGCCTTTTGACGAAGACGAAAAAACAGATATGTTGGTTAGCAGATATTGCTATCAAGCACCTGTAAAGGTACATAAAAACGAATTAACAGCCGTTACAGGGACCAACAAATTCACTTATTTCGGTTTGTATAAAATTAAACAAACTGAACCGTACTATACCATACCCTATAATTTTGCCGACTTAGATAATAAGCGTTTTCAAGAAGATGAAGTCTATTGTTTGCCCTATACATTCCCGGATAATAAACACTACCCAGGAGATTTTATGATAGATGAAATTGATGGTGTTGATCTCAAAGAAGCAATCAATAGCAATTATCGCTTTTTCACAAGTGGATGGAAAAACATTTATGAATCAAATATATATTATTATAAACTTTACAATTTAAAAAAGGGACAAACTGTAACAATGGGCGGTTATGTTCAAACGGAATGGAAAGAAATAACACTCACTGCGGATGTGGAATACTATTTAATTGAGGATTCCGATAATAACAGTATTAAGTGTGATGTCCAAAAAACAAAAAACGGATATTTCACCGTTGATCTGTCCAAATTTGAAAATGGTCTTTATTATTTTAGTGCTATACATACAGTTATTGAATTAGTGTAAAACCCGGATAGATAATACATTATTTCGTATAAAACAAAGGAGGACTTATAATGAAAAAATTTTTAATCTTAGTGTTATCCGTCATTATATTTTTTAGTGCTCTCCCTGTACTTTCATTTGCCTCAACACAACAAGAAAAAGAAAGCAACAATACTATCAAAACAGCAAATTCCTTTAACATTGGCAATTCAATTAGCGGATATATATCAAAAAATGATGTAGATTTTTTCAAATTCACACTGACCACTGCAGGAAAAGTCACATTTAATATCAAAATTAATGCTAAGGATTATTTAGATGATGGATGGTTTAGTTTATATAATGGCAGTGGGGCCGTAGATTGTGATGGAAATACCGGCTTATGTTCATTTGATGACAACTTAGGTTATATTACGGAACAATTTGTTTTTATGCTTCAACCCGGCACATATTATGCTAAATTAAAGTTATCAACTAGTAAAACAAATGTTTTTTCTTATTCTATAATGAATAGTTTTGTCAGTTCAAATAGTAATTATTTTGAGCCGGATAATTATGTTCAGGATGCACATACTTTCACTATTGGTAAAACAATCACCGGGCAAATTGATACTGCTTTTGAAAATGACGCTAGGAATTTCGACAGAGATTATGACTATTATGTATTTTCCATTCCGTCAACCTTAACTGTAACCTTTCTTTTCACAGAAAGCACAAGTTATCATGGCTATAAAAGTATTGATACGGAGTGTGTTATTTATAAATACAATAGCCAAACAAGAATATCGGATTATTTAGAAGACGGTGATAGCCAAAAGATTAAATTAGCCGCAGGAAAGTACTATATTAAAGTTGTCGGTGACCCCAGAGGATATTCCTCATACTCCATTAAGACATCACTATCAATTCCAACACCCACAGGATTTACCTGCATCGCTCGAAATACTTCATCAGAAAAAGTCTCTTGGAACAGAGTGACGGGAGTAAGCGGATATCAAGTACAATGTTCTGATGGCGGAACACAATGGGCACAGACAAAAAGCGGAAATAATAATACTTGCACCTTTAGTGGTTTGACTGCAGGCGGAAAATACAAATTCCGCGTAAGAGCATATATTGATATTAACGGAACAAGGTATTATGGTGCATGGGCTAAAACGCTTTGTTCATGTGCAAAGCCTGCATCTGTTACAATAAAAAGTGTTTCCTCTCCAAATAAAAAACAAATCAAAACCAATTGGGCAAAGGCCGGAGGAGTGGTAACCGGTTACCAAATTGTCTATTCTCGAAATAAAGCTTTCACTAATATTGCTGCCAGAAAAAATATCAGCGGTAAGAGCACCGTAACTTATACCGGAAAAAATTTTACCAGAGGAAAAACTTATTATGTGGCAGTTCGAGCATACACTACTTTCTCCGGGCAGGTTTATTATGGTAAATACTCGACAATTAAAGCTATAAAATGCAAATAAACTTTACCCCATAGATTTCTAAATAAAACAGGCGGCACAACGCCGCCTGTTTTATTTAGAATCGAAGGAGTCAACAACACAAAGTAATACCCTCGGTTTTCTATTCGGTATGCTTCCACTTGGTATTCCACCAATGACCGCTGCACCAATCCACATATGAATCTATGTCAATCGGCGGGCAACTATCATCACATAACTGATACCATTCGCCTAATTGAATTTGATTTTCACTGCAATAATCTTTTAGTTCCTGCAAACTTTGAAACTTTGAAAGCTGATGGCTTTTTACATTATAGACAGCCCATGCAAGATATGAATGCTTCACCTTGATGCAGTCCGCATTATTGATACAGCCGACAGATTTAAACCAAATGGTGGTTTCGGCATCTCCAAACTTATCTTCGTGGTTAAAGAATAAAGCGATAGTTTCATTACTATCAGTTGCAAAGCAAAAACTTGAAAATTCATTAGATTGAATAATGGTTTGAGACTGAGCATTGGTTATGACAGTGCCATCATCGCTTGTGATATCATCACCTTGGTAGTATATGCCTTCACAAAAATCATAGCAATATAGAGAATCATTATCATTATATACAAACGGCGTGCAAGCGCTTGAAACATAGTAATTTGTCATGATTTTTTTAGGAGACGGATATTTTTTGCTTAATTCGTAATTCTGATGAACTTCAACCAAAAAGCCGATAGGGATAGATAGTAAAAAAGCAGCAAACACCGCGCCGATAATTATGAGCACTTTTTTCATGCATTATCCTCCATGATAATCATTTGCAAAAAGAAACACTAATCCGCTTTATATTCCAATATATCCCCCGGCTGACATTCCAACACTTCGCAAAGCTTATTCAGTGTGGCAAAGCGAATCGCTTTTGCCTTGCCGTTTTTTAGAATAGAAATATTTGCCATGGTAATACCGACTTTTTCGGAAAGTTCGGTAACACTCATTTTTCTTTTTGCAAGCATCACATCAATGTTGACATAAATTCCCATCTCTATTCCCCTCTATATTGTCAAATCGCTTTCTTCTTGAAGAACAGCGGCTTTTTCCACCATGCCTGCCAATACGGTTGCAACCGCAGCAAATGCAATTGCCACCAATAATACCAGCACCGAAAGAATCACTACCGCTGAAATATTCAACCCGTCAATCCAAAGCCACAAATTGGCAAGAAGAAAAAAGACACCATCAGCCAAAGCACAAATTGCCATTTTCTTTAATCTGTCGGCATTTTTATGGGAAAATTGAGTTTCTTTTTTTACAGTATTCGCCATTAACCACGCCAGCACCAACACGGCATAACAGGGTATGGCAGTCAGCAATATCACAATTGTCCAAGGGTAAAAAACACTGTGAGATGTAAAATGCAAAAGTTCAGCCATAACCCCCACTAAATTCGGTACCAAAGCATAAAAAACCGCACCAAATACAGCTAATGCTATAATAATAAATTTCATGATAAAAGAAAAATGCTTCGCTTTCATAAAGCCCTCCATGGTATTCGGTATAGTTGGTTTGAAACCCCGCTAAATATATTCCTATTATAGCCTTCTGTTTTTCGATTGTCAATAATTATTTATCGTTTTTCGATAAATTTTAATGCATCACCGTAAAGGACGCATAAATTTTAATTTACACGTCCTCCGGCTTATAGAAAAAACCTCTTGTGGCGTGATTTCCAAAAGAGGTTTTCTACAAGCCGGGGCTGACTCGCTTCGGAGACAGCCTTTGCTTGCTTACTGTTGATACTCAATGATATTGGCAGGCACGATTTGCTGCTGCAAATCTGCCGCGGCATCAAACTTGATGATGACCGCATCGCCGGGCTTCATAATCACCGCCACATTGTTTTCCGCGGCGGAAAGCTCGAAGTAATTTTCGCTCCCCTCAAGCTTGATAAAGTAGAAGGTGTTGCCCTCGATGACCGCGGAGCGGATATCCTCAATCTTGCCCTTTGCCTCGGTGGTTTGCGCAGGCTTATCCTCCACCAGCTTTTTGTTGCCGAGCAGTGCCACATACTTTGCCTTGCAGACCTCGGGGTCCGTATTGTTGGCAAAGGAAACGATTTGGTATTGCTTGACATTGACCATTGCGTAGCCCTTCACCAAAGCGGAGGAATCCTTCATTGCCATAAAGTAGGTCGGTTGCCCGTTGACATTGAGCAGCAGCGGGAAGGTTGCCGTGTACTTATAGTTTTGCGCTTCACCCTCGGCGCTGCCCATCGCAACCGATTCAATCGCGCCGGAGAGGGAGTAAAACCTTGTTTCCTTTGTCCTTTGGTTAGAGAGCAGGAAGCCGATGTTGCCGGTGTCACCGTTGACACTTGTCACGCCTGTGTACATATACACATCATCATTTTGCGCAATGTAGTTATAGCCATCGGTCGTATTTTTAACATCCTTTTGACCGATGAGGGAGTTCCAGAAGCCGTAGGCATAGGTGCCGTGGTAGTTATATTGGTCAATAATCAGCTCTGCGGGAATTGCCCTATCCACCCAACCCGGCACCTTGTCGAGCGGCAACAGCTCGCTCTCGCCGGTAAGCGCATTGAGCATAATGACCTCTTTAATATCCTGCCCGCCGAAGAGCCCGATGGTGTTATCATAGCACGAGGCAATCCAATACGGCACGCCTTCATCGTTAATCTCGATGTTATAGGAGTAAATCATCTTGGTCGGATAGCGGAATTGGATATAGCGGGAAAGCTTGTGGTTAAAATACTCGCTCTCGGAATACTTAATCCCGCTCTCGGTTCTGACCACCTGTGCCTCTTGCGTGACCATGTTGATAACCACATACGCGGGCAAGCCCTCCCCGGTGTGCTTAAACCACTTAAAAAAGTCACCGTAGCGCAGCACTGTCACGCGGTAAGGGGTTCCCTTGTAATTTATCTGCGTGTAGTAATTTTCATCCACCTCAAATTGGCTGACCATGTCCGAAAGCTCGCCAAGCTTGGCATTGCCGAGCTTGACCGCACTGTCGTAATCGAGCATGGGGATTTCATCAAAGCTGATATCCTCGATATCCTCGGTAAAATTACC
>ONWY01000018.1 GCA_900321665.1 uncultured Eubacteriales bacterium | reverse complement strand
CTTTACCAATCCAGAAAATTACCGATGCCACCGGGTTGGTGAAGCCGAAGGAATCGGTGCCTGCATTGCCGGCAAAGGTATCAATCAGGAAACCGATGGCAATCAGCACACCGCCGCCGACAACGAACGGCAGCATATGTGATACACCGTTCATCAGGTGCTTATACACCTTTCTGCCGAAGCCCTCTTTTTCATCGCTTTCCTCTGCGAGCACATCTGCCCCATCGGCTTGGTAGACGGGTGCTTTCCCATCAAGCACCTTTTGAATCAGCTCTTCGGGCTTATTGATACCGTTGGAAACCGCTGTTTTCAAAACCGGCTTGCCGGCAAAGCGCGCCATTTCCACATTTCTGTCAACCGCGCAGATAATGCCGTCGCACTCCTCAATCTCTTTTTTGGTTAGGATGTTTTTTGCACCGCCGGAGCCGTCGGTTTCCACCTTGATGGTGATACCCATTCTTTCACCCGCCTGCTGCAGTGCTTCTGCTGCCATATAGGTGTGGGCAATACCGGTCGGGCAAGCGGTAACGGCAAGAACGCGGTAGCCTTTTGGCGCCTCCTCAGGTGCAGCTGTTACAGCCTCTTCGGGGTACTTTTCCGCTTCCGCCGCATCGATAATTTCGATATACTCCTGTGCAGTTTTCGCCGCGCGCAGCTTTGCGCAGAAATCAGCATCCATCAGCATCACCATCAAGCGGGATAAAATCTCCAGGTGAAGGTCACCGTCAAGCGGTGCCGCAATCATGAACAGAATGTCCGATGGTTTGCCGTCGGGTGCGCCGTAATCCACGCCTTCGGGCACGGTAATTGCCGCAAGACCGGGCACTTTCACGCTTTCGCTCTTGGCATGGGGCACGGCAATGCCCTCGCCGATAGCAGTGGAACTTTGTGCTTCTCTTGCAAGAATTGCCTCTTGATAGGCTGCCGCATCCGTCAGATTGCCGGCAGCCGCGTGCAAAGCGACCATCTTCTCAATCGCTTCGCTCTTGGATGCAACCGCTGTATGAAGCGCAATTGCATCAGGCTTTAATAAATCGATAATTCTCATACTTACCTCCTATAAGTATCGAAATGTACCAAAAAATATTTTTACAGCTTTCGCTGCAGATTCCATCGTGAATAGGGGTTAAAGGATTTCATAAATCCTATCAATATCCGCCCTTTGCGCCAATGCCTCGGAAAACGCGGTAGCATTGCCGCAAGCGGCGCCCAAGCGCAATGCGTGGGCATAATCGCCCTTTTGCAGGCACCCTGCCACAAAGCCCGCCACCATACTGTCTCCGCAGCCGACACTGTTGATTAATGTGCCCTTTGCATTGCTGATAGAGTGAACTGCGCCGGTTTCATCAATCAAGGTGGCACCATCACCGCCGCGCGACACGAGCACATTTTTTGCTCCCATCTGCTGCAGCTTCTTGGCATAGGTTTCAATCTGCGCATCCGTTTGGGTTGTCACCCCGAACAAATCACCCAGCTCGTGGTGGTTCGGCTTTACAAGAAACGGTTCGTATTTTAATACCTTCAGCAGCAGCTCTCCGGTGGCATCCACCACAAAGCGAATACCCTTGCCGCTCAGTCGCTTTAAAATTCTCTCGTAGATATCCGAAGGGAGATTTTTCGGCACGGCGCCGGCAAGCACCAGATAATCGCCTGCCGCAATGCCCTCTAATTTCGCGAGCAGCTGCTCCACCTCCGCTTCCGTGACCTCGGGACCGTTGGCATTAATATCGAGCTCGGTATCCGCCTTGATTTTTACATTGACCCGCGTGATGCCACTGCTCAGGTGGATAAAATCATACGCAATTCCATCTGCCCGCAGCATTTCCTCGAGCGCGTTTCCGGTAAAGCCTGCCACAAAGCCGAGTGCCTTGTTTTCGACCGAGAGCTGCGAGAGCACCGCGGAAACATTGATTCCCTTGCCGCCGTAATAGATGGTTTCGGACTTCGAGCGATTGATATCATCATATCGCAGGGAACCGACTTTCATCACATAATCCAGCGCCGGGTTTAAAGTGACTGTGTATACCATAGCTATAACACCTCTTTTACTACAGTTGATTTCTTGATTTCCGCATCCTTGCACACATCGCAAATAATGGCAGAGCTGTCTATCGCCTTAAAGGATACCGCACTGACCTTGCCAAACTTTGTAGAATCGGCTAAGATGTAAGATGTGAACGCGTGGTCAATGGCAATGGCTTTGATGGTTGCTTCATCAATATCCGTTGTCATAAACCCCTGCTTTTGCGTAATACCGTTGGCACCGATAAAGGCTTTGGAGAAATTGTACTTTTGCAAATTCTCCGCCGCAAGAATGCCGATGATTGCCTCCGTCGTATCCTTCAGCTCACCGCCGAGGATAATTACCTTGCAGCCCTTTTGCGCCAGCTCTCTGGCATGGGAAATGCCGTTTGTGACAAAGGTGGCTTTGCTGTTTTGAATCATTTTGCTCATCAAAAAGGTCGTGGAGCCGGCATCCAAAAACACATAGTCCTCGTCTTGAATCAGGCTTGCCGCATAAGCCGCAATTGCCGATTTCTCCTCAAAGCGGCTTTGCACCTTCACATGGATGCCTGCCTCTAAATTAAGGTATTCGTGGGACGGCAGAGTAGCGCCGCCGTGAACCTTATTAATCTTGCCGAGGTTCGCAAGCGCGCTTAAATCGCGCCGAATCGTTGCCTCGCTCGCGCCGAGCTTTTGTGTCAGCTCCGCAACGCTGACAGAGCCGCTCTCGCCAATGAGCTCTAAAATCTTATTTTTCCTGTCTTGTGTTAACATCTTGACCCACTTTTCTTTTGTACACCCGGGTTTGGGAAACGGTTGTCTTTTCTATCACCCATTATACCTTTTCATTCAAATTCGGTCAATATAGCTTCAGCATTATCGTTAAAAATAGTCAATTAAATTTATGTTAGATGTATGATTTAGCTAATTTTAGTTGACATTATGATTGTTTTTGATTGTTTAATGTGATATATTCACATAATCGCTCAATCCTGTATTTCACACCGCGCCCGAAAAAACCGGCAAAACGGAACAAATCACCCTTTACTTTTGAGCAGAATAAGACTATAATAATGTATGCTTTCTCCGCCCATAGTATAATGGATAGCACGCAAGATTCCGGTTCTTGAGATAGGGGTTCGACTCCTCTTGGGCGGGCCAAAAAAGCCCTTTGCAAAAAAGGGCTTTTTAATTTTTTATGTTGTTAAATAGAGGAGTCGAACCGTTATCCATCTCGCAGCGGTTCGCTACGGCGGAGCTGCGAGGGATATATCAATCGGCGCGGCTTGGAGAATCCAAGCGAACTATCTGCAAGCCGCTACACCTCTTGGGCGGGCCAAAAAAAGGGGCTGCCTCAACTAAATAATTAGTTGAGGCAGCCCCTTTTTAATGAAATAAATCCTTGCAGGATTTATGAAGTATTCCTGCGGAATATGAAGTAGCCGGCGCTATGAAGTGCGCTAAGCGCATGGGAAGGACATAGCACCAAAATTAAGTTGCAGCAATTTTTATAATGCTAAGATTCATTCCCTTTCAACTCATCAATCAACGCCTGTGCGGCTTTTGAAAAAACATTTCCTTTTTTGAGGATGAGATGCATGCGCGTTGTCACCTGCGGCTCCAGCAGGCGAAACACCAAGCCGCTCCCCTCGCCGGGGCTGATGATACCCTCTATCCCCAGCGCGTAACCGAGCCCGGATTTTACCATTTGAGAGCCGTTATATAACAGGTTATAGCTGCCGACAATGTTTAGCCTTTCCTCGCCCCTGCCCAAAACAATTTTGAGCACCGCATTGCCCAAAATCTGCCTGGAAACAATCAGCGGCTTATCATACAAATCCGCCGCTTTGAGGGTAGTACAGGCGGCAAGGGGGCTATCGGTCGGCATCAACACACCCCACCTGTCCTCGTAATCCACCGGTATGGTGTCATATTTTCTGTAATCCACCCGGTCGAGCACGGCGCCGAGGTCGATGAGCTCGTGCTCAAGCATTTCCTCAACACTCGTATCATCGCCGCTGATAATATGAAAGCGCACCTCGGGGTGCTTGGCTTGCACCCGCTTTGCGGCATCGGTCAACAGGCGAATACCATCGGTCTCGCAGGCGCCGATGTAAACATCGCCGCGAATTTGCGCATCATCGGCAGCAATTTCTCTCTTGGTTTTCTCCGCCAGCTGCAGCATTTCCTGCGCGCGCCGGCGCAAGAGCCGCCCCTCGGGGGTGAGCTCTATTTTTTTACTGCCTCTGATAAACAGCTGCTTGCCGAGCTCCTCCTCCAGCTCCTTTAATTGCCGCGAAATGGTCGGTTGCGACAGGTGCAGGCGGGCAGCGGCGGCAGTGATATTTTCCTCCCTTGCAACGGCGAGAAAATATTCCAGAACACGAATTTCCATCATCTCTCCTATGCTTTTTAGCTATTACAACATATTTGATATAGGTATTTGCTATTCTTACAAGATGAATATATACTATACATTAGAAAAAGTCAAGGAGGCATTATGGAATTAAAGGCATTTATCGCCGCCATGAACAGCGGCGCGGAAATAGAAGCGCAGAGCGAAACACACTTAAAAATGCATGCGCTTTCTCAAGAAGCACTGAAAATAACGGCTGAAATCAACGGCAGTTATCATAGTGAAGAAGAATTAAAAGCGTTAATGCAGGATCTGACAGACGGCGGTTGCGGCGAGGATTTCGGCTTATTCCCGCCGTTTTATACCGATTGCGGCAAAAACACAAAGCTCGGCAAGGGTGTTTTTATCAACGCGGGCTGCCAATTTCAAGACCAGGGCGGTATCACAATCGGCGACGGCACCTTGATAGGACCTAAAACCGTGATAGCCACGCTCAACCACAATATGAACCCCGCCAAAAGAGCCAACCTCATTCCGGCGCGTGTCCATATTGGCAAAAATGTGTGGATTGGCGCCAACTGCACCATTCTCCCCGGTGTTACAATCGGCGATGGTGCGGTGGTTGCCGCGGGCGCGGTGGTAAATAAAGATGTGGCGCCGCGCACCGTGGTCGGCGGTGTGCCGGCGCGCGTGATAAAAGAAATAAAGTAAGCGGCTTTGCGAAACAGTAGCGCAGAATCGCTCAAAAATACAGAAATGAAGGTGAAAACGCATGAAAAAATTCATAGCAATACTTTTGGTGACCGTAATGGTGATTTCCTTTACAGCTTGTGCAAAAAACGGCTCCGGCGATGCGACTACGGCAGCGGAGCAAACCAAGCGCGTGGCAAAAGCCGATGCACAGGTGCAAACCGATAACCCCGCTATGCCTACGCGGGTTCTTGAAAACGGCACAAAAATCAACATACATTTCGGAGATACGGTGATTCCCGGTATGCTGAACAACAGTAAAACGGCACAGGCACTTGTAAAGAAGTTGCCCTTTACAGTGCACATGAGCAGTTACTCTCATGATTTTTGCGGCACCATGCCCGAGCAACTGCCTTATGAGGATGAACAAGTGCATTACGGCTGGCTCAACGGCGATATTGATTATGCGATTGACGCGCCGTATTTTACCATTCTTCATTCAGATGAAGAAAACTCGGAGCAATACGGATATCAAGTCAATATCGGTGTGATTACCTGCGAGTTAGCCAAAATAAGAGGACTCAACGGCAGCTTCGATGTTTTGATTGAGCTTGCAGAGAATGAAGAGCAGGAAAACGAGGAAATGAAGGTAAACATTGCTATTGGCGGTACGCATTTCTCGGCAACGCTTGAAGATAACGCTGCCGCAAAAGAGTTTTATGAACTTGTGAAAAACGAAGGTGTCACCATTGATATGAGCGACTATTCAGGTTTTGAAAAGGTAGGCTCGCTCGGTCAGACGCTAAGCGCTGATGACAAACAGATAACAACAAAAGCCGGCGATATTATGCTTTATCAATCAAATCAAATTGTACTGTTTTACGGCTCCAACACATGGAGCTACACCCGACTCGGCAAAGTAGATGATATCAGCGGTTTGGAAAAGGCGCTCGGCAGCGGTAATGTGAGAGCAGTATTCTCTGTGAGCAAAAACTAAATACATTTTTAAATAAAAGCACTGCGGCAGTCTCTTTCGAGACTGCCGCAGCCGCTTTTTCATTTATCCCCTGCCGCCGGGGCCGCCTTGCATGCCGCCTCCGGGGCCTCCCTGCATGCCGCCTTGCATGCCACCGCCGAATTGGTTGGTCATCTGTGTAATCTGTTCACCGTTGACATACACGGTACCGCCATTGAGCTCGCCTGTGCCGTCATAATCGAATGCCGATTGCCCGGTGATGTTGATAGTGCCACCGTTGATGATGATATTGCCGTTGGAATCAATGGCATCGGTATCGCCCTGCCCCATCTTGATGGTCAGCTTGCCGCCGTTGATGGTCACAGTTGCTGTCACACCGCTGAGCTTTTGTGCGGCATTGATACCGTCATCCGTTGCGTTGATTTCCATCGTGCCGTCGTTTATGGTAATCAGGGTACCCTCTAAGCCCTCGTGGGCAGTGATGGTCAATGTGCCGCCATCAATGACTAACTTGTTATCGGCATGGATACCGTCATCACCTGTTTCGAGGGTGAAGGTGCCGCTTGCGATATTTACATTGTTATTGGCATGAATCGCATCATCCGCCGCGTCAATTTTGTATGTGCCGCCTTTGATGCTGATATCGGTTTGAGCCTTAATACCCTTGGCGCTGATATCATCGCTGAGGGTGGCGCTGCTGCCGCCGCCGGATTGAATTGTCATGGTTGCGGAAGCAATAGAAACATAGGTTTGTGCCTGCACGCCGTCCTCACCCGCGGTGAGATTTAACTTCGAGGAAGCAATCACAATGTAGCCTAAAGAGGAATCGGTATCGTTGGTGGAGCGCAATGCATCGCCGCCGGCTTTCACTGTTAAGGTGGCTTTTTTCACGCTGAGGCTGTCTTTGCCGGTAATGCCGTTATTCTTCGCAGTAAGGGTGATGCTTGCATTCTCAATAAGCAGGGTATCCTTGCTGACAATACCGTTATTAAAGTTTGCAGTGAGATTCAAGCTGCCGCTGCCGGCAATCACCAAATCATCCTTTGCATAAATGCAGGCATTCGGTTCCTCATCCGCTTCGGAGGAGTAGCTGTCTTTGTAGGTATAAGTGCTGCCGTCTGCCAGGGTATTGGTGCTGCCCTCGAGCAAGTAAACGGTTGCCGATTTTGCATTGTAAACATAAATCGCGCTCGAATAAGAGCAGGTGATGTCCGCGCCGTTTAAGACAACGGTTACATTTTCACCGTCGGCATCCACAACCACTCTGCCGTCGCTAAGCTTGCCGCTTAATACATAAGTGCCCGCGGCGGAAATCACAAGGGTGCTGCCATCCGCCTTGGCGCCGCTGCCATCGACTGTGATGCTTGTATCATTCAAGGTCACTTTGGTGGCACCCTCTAAATCGATGCTGACATCGGCGGTGGATGCCACCGCTTGCGCAGCTTGCGTGGTAGTTTCCTCCGCCGTTTCCGTGCTCTCCTGCTTTGCACAGGATGCGAGCATGCCGACAATCACTAACAGCGAGAGTATAATCGGTATGAGTTTCTTTAATTTGTGGTTTTTAATTTTCTGTAACATGATATATATACCTCCTATCGGATAATCATCAAACATTGCCTGCGCCACGCGGCGCTTCTTGTTTGTTTGCACTTATTGTATGCCGGCTACCTAAAGAGAACCTTAAGGAAAAAACTTTTTTTCTTAAGGTTCTCTTTAGGTTCGCTGCATATACTTGACTCACAACAAAGGAGGTGCTACTCCATGAGTACACAGGTTCAAAACAATTTTAAGCGCTACGAAAAGAAATTCTTTCTCAGCGAGCAACAGTACAAACTGTTTACGGATAAAATAAAGGATTATGTAAAGCCCGATGCGTATGACCGCTATACCATTTGTAATATCTATTATGATACCGATGATTATGCGCTCATTCGCGCTTCCATCGAAAAGCCGATTTACAAAGAGAAGCTGCGCATCAGAAGCTACGGCACACCGCAAAACGGCGACAAGGTCTTTGTGGAGATTAAAAAGAAATTTGAAGGCGTGGTTTACAAGCGCCGGGTGACCACCTCCCCCGCATTTGTCGAGCCGCTGCTCAGCGGCTTCCGCAAGGGAGATGAAAACGAGCAAATCTGCAAAGAGATTGCCTACTTCCAAAAATTTCACCGTGTCAGCCCCAAGGTGTTTATCGCCTATGACAGGCAGGCGTTTCAGGGAAAAGAGGACAGCGCCTTGCGCATCACCTTCGACACTGCGCTGCGCTACCGCACCGACCGCCTGGATTTAAGGTTAGGAGATGACGGTGCACCGATATTGGATACCAATCAAATATTAATGGAAATCAAAATCCCAGGAACCTGCCCGCTGTGGCTGAGCCACATTTTAAACGAGTTAAAAATCAACTCCACCTCGTTTTCCAAATACGGTACCTGCTACCGCGAACATATTTTAAAAAACAATACCAATTTATTTGCAAAGGAGATGCGTTACAGTGCTTAGTACAATTTTCAGTTTTTCTTCCATCATAGATTCCACCATTACCTTAACCACCTTTTTAATCTGCACAGCCGTTTCGCTCGTGCTCGGTATTCTCACCGCTCTCGTCTATAGACACAAGAGCCATTGCTCCCAATCCTTCGCCGTCACGCTGGCGGTATTGCCCGCCATCGTGCAGGTCGTGATTATGCTTGTAAACGGCAACATCGGCGCCGGTGTGGCAGTGGCAGGCGCCTTCTCCCTGGTGCGCTTCCGTTCCGCGCCCGGCACGGCAAAGGAAATCGGCGCCATCTTCCTGGCGATGGCAATCGGTCTTGCCACCGGCATGGGCTATGTAGCGCTGGCAGTCTTATTCTTTGCCGTTATCGCCATCTTTATGCTGGTATTAAACTTCACCAAATTCGGCGAAGGCAGTGCTAACGAGCGCGTGCTCAAAATCACCATCCCGGAAAATTTAGACTACGAAGGCATTTTTGATGATTTGTTTACACAGTACACTAAAAAAGCAACGCTTGAAAAGGTGAAAACCACCAACATGGGCACGCTGTACGAGCTGCAATACAATATCATTTTGAAGGATAGCGAAATCCCCAAAAAGTTTATCGACGAGCTGCGCTGCCGCAACGGCAACCTCAATATTACCTGCAACCGCGCAGATTTAAAAGAAGTGCTTTAACACCTTGCACGAGCAGCCTGCCTGCTCGTGCTTGCATTGCTTTATTGCTTTTCATGAAAATTTACTATATAATAAAGATACTAAAGAAACGGTGGTGTTCTTATGCGATTATTAATAGCAGAGGATGAGTTGGATTTGGCGGAAGCGCTGACAGTCTTTTTCGAGCGCAACCAATTTTCGGTGGATGCGGTCAACGACGGTCTCGCCGCCTATGAATATGCCAAGGTGGCACGTTACGATGCCATTATTTTGGATGTGATGATGCCGAAAATGGACGGCATTGAGGTCTTGCGCCGCCTGCGGGCAGACGGCGACAAAACACCGATTATGATGCTCACTGCCAAAGCCCAAAAGGATGATAGAATCACCGGCTTTGATGCAGGGGCAGATGACTACCTGCCCAAGCCCTTCGAGCCGGATGAGCTGCTCAGCCGCGTGCGCGCCATCCTCAGGCGGCGCGAGGAATACACCCCGAGCCTGATGCGTTACGACGATATTTCGCTCAGCCCTGTCAGCGACATGCTCTCGTGCACCACCGGCAAATCCGTGCGCCTGAGCGGCAGAGAGTACCAGGTGATGGAGCTGTTTATGCATGCGCCGAAAACCGTGCTCTCGGCGGATACCATTATGGAGCGCGTTTGGGGTTGGGATTCCGAGGCGGAAATCAATGTGGTTTGGGTGCACATCTCCAACCTGCGCAAGAAGCTGAAAGCCATCGGCTCGCGCGTCGGGATTCAGGCAAACAGAGGCTTGGGCTATATGATGGAGGCTAAGGATGATTAAAAAGCTGCGCACAAAATTTATCACCATTTCCATTATCGCGGTCGCTTCCGTGATGGTGCTGCTGTTTGCGGCAGTGAATATCATCAGCTTTGTCTCGGTCAATACAAAGCTGAATAATACGCTGGATATGATTAGCGAAAACCAAGGGCAAATGCCGCAGTTCAAGCGCGGTGAAGGCGCGCCGGAGGGCGAAAAGCCGAAGCCGCAGGAGGCGCACATGGGCGAGGATTTCAACGCGGAAACGCCCTTTTCCACCCGCTTCTTTGTGGTTTATTACGCCGAGAGCGGCGAAAAAATCAAATCCGATTTAGACCAGATTGCCGCGGTAGATGATACCGAAACCGATGATTATATCGCCATCGCCCTTGCGCACGGCGAGGGCTACGGCTTCACCGAAAGCTATAAGTACCGCGTCACCCCGCAAGAGGACGGCAGCTATATGGCAGTGTTTGTCAACGATGAAAGGGAGATGAGCTCCTCGCTGACATTGCTCTTTGTTTCCCTCGGGGCAACCGCCGTATGCATCGGGCTTATCAGCATTCTCATCATTCTCTTTTCCAAAAAGGCGATGCAGCCGGTTATCGAAAGCCACCAAAAGCAAAAGCAATTTATTACCGATGCGAGCCACGAGCTGAAAACACCGATAACGGTGATCAACACAAGCTTAAGCGTGCTCGAAATGGAGGTCGGCAAGCAAAAGTGGATTGACAAAGCCAAGGCGCAGTGCGACAAGCTGAAGGATTTGGTCAGATTGATTCTGAAATCGGTTGTGGAGACAGGAACGCCTTTCACCTTCTACAGGGACACGGTCAACAGAATGAACCCTAACAAGCACAAGGGCATCATCTACTGCTCCACCCGCAAGGACACCGAGCGCGTGCACGAGGCGCTGGTCGCGGCGGGCGTGTACGAGACGCGTTCCGAA
>ONWY01000043.1 GCA_900321665.1 uncultured Eubacteriales bacterium | reverse complement strand
ACGCTCGCTTTCGAGGTCGCCTGCGATTTCGCCGGAAAGGTTCTTGCTTTCGAGAACGTAAATGCCCGACTGGTGCAAAAGCAGTGCGTCAATTTCGGTGTAGCCTGCGCGGGCCGGAATGTATAGGTTCCGCATCAGAACATACCGGCGCTTGTCGGTATCGCAGACGCGGGCGGTCAGAGCCATCATCGCGGCTTCGCCAAAAATGCCGCGTGGGTCGTTGGCGAAGCGCTCGTCATTGAATTTCGGATTTGGCTTGAAGAAGTTTTCGCTGCGGGTAGGCGCGTGCGTGATACCGTAGCCGCCCAATTCAAAAGGCTTGTCGAAACCAGGTGTGCCACGGTCGCTGAAATTCCGTCGGCGTTCCTGCTCAAAATCGCGGAATGTTTTGTGACGGCCGTCTCCATGGTACATTTTCGGATTCTTTTTCGGCGTTTTGCCCTTGACCTTAAAAAATACAAGGGCTAGCAACAGAACAATGCCGATAAGAGTCGAAAAAGTCATGCCGCAAGTATAGAAAAACCTGAAACATTCGTTGTGCGGAGCCCGAGGCTAAATAGGCTTTTCTTTTCTGCAATAGAGCCGGGTGGTCTCGGTTGCGTACGGAGCAGGCTAAGCTGTGGCTAGAGTTAGGGGGAATCTTCCCCCTTTCAAATAAGGCGACATTTTTCTAAATTTGCATCTAAGGTGAAAAAGATGCGAAAATTTCTACTCCCAATCCTCATCGCGCTTTACGCGCTCGCCCTGGTGTCTTGCGATAGCAAGCAGGCGGTAATCCCCAATAAAGTCCACTGCGTTAATGATCTTGGCCACAAGAAGGTGGGCGTGCAGATCGGCAACACCGCCGATATTTACGCGTCTGATTTTGGCGGCGATACCGCGAAGGACCAAAGGGTGTACTATTTCAACACCAAGGAGTTGATTGATAACAAATTCGGCACACCCAATCCCATTCCTTTCAGAGTGGTCGATAAAAACATCGGTTTGGATATCGATGTTTCCATTCGCTGCAGCGGTATTTATTCTTACAAAATCACCAACCCGCTCCTGTTCTATACCAATGTTTGCGGTAATGTGGAGCAGGCATACACCAGAGAGGAGATTGACAATCAGCTCAAAACCGAGTTTATCAGCGCTTTGCAGCCGGCATTCGGCAAGCTTAGCGAGTTAGAGCTCAGACCCAATCAGATTGTTTCTCATTCCACAGAGCTTGAGGGTGCGATGAACGAGGCGCTGACTACTAAGTGGTCGCAGCTCAGAGGTCTTTCCGTCGTTTCCATTGCGCTCAACCCGATTACACTCCCCGAAGAGGATGCAGAGCTTATCAAGCAGGCACAGCGCACCGCAATTATGCGCGACCCGACCATGGCGGGTGCAACCCTTGTCGGCGCGCAGGCAGATGCGATGAAGGCGGCGGCAGCCAACGAAGGCGGCGCAATGAATGGCTTTATCGGCATGGGCATGGCGATGAATGCCGGCGGTATGGGCGGCATGAATGCACAAAACCTCTTTGCCATGGGGCAACAGCAGCAGGCACAGCAACCGCAACAGCAGGCACAGCAACCGCAGCAGCAAGCTCCCGCACAGGGCGCTTGGACCTGCGCTTGCGGCACGCAGGCGACCGGCAAATTCTGCCCGAATTGCGGCAAACCGAAGCCGCAGCCGCAGGCTGCCGGCGGGTGGACTTGTGATTGCGGCACACTCAACCAAGGCAAGTTCTGCCAAAATTGCGGCAAACCGAAGCCTGCAGGCGCACCGCTTTACAGGTGCGACAAGTGCGGCTGGACACCGGCTGACCCGCATAATCCGCCCAAGTTCTGTCCGGAATGCGGCGACCCGTTTGACAGCGGCGATATTCAGTAAAAAGCAGGAGGGCGTAAACAATTGCGCCCTTCTGATACTATAGGAGGTAATATTATGGGACTTTTCGATAAAAAAGAATGTGCAATTTGCGGCAAATCAGTCGGCTTATTAGGCGCGAGAAAAGTAGAGGACGGCACCGTTTGCACCGATTGCACCAAAAAGCTTTCGCCTTTTTTCAGTGAAAGAAAGCGTTCTACCGTTGCTGAGATTAAGCAACAATTAGAGTATAGAGAGCAAAACCGCCAAAACCTCAATTTCTTTAATCCTACAAGGATTTACGGCAACGGTACCAAGATTTATTTTGATGATAATCAGCGCAAGTTCTGTGTCAGCAGAAAGAGCGATTACCGCGCCGAAAATGCGGATTTGATTGATTATTCTCAGGTTTCCGCCTGCAATTACAGGGTAGATGAAAATAAGTCCGAGCGCTATATGACCGATTCTCAGGGCAACGAGCGCTCCTACAACCCGCCGCAGTATGATTATGAATACGAGTTTGAGATTTATCTCAGTGTCAACAGCCCGTATTTCAGCGAAATCAAGTTTGATTTAACCGAATCCTTCGGCAGACCGAACAGCCGCTATACCGAAGAGTATCGCCGTTTAGAGCAGATGGCAAATGAAATCGTGCAGACCTTTGGCGGCGGTGCGCCGATGGGTGCAGCCATGGGTATGGGCGGTATGCAGCAACCGATGGGCGGTTATCAGCAGCAGCCGATGGGCGGCTATCAGCAACCGATGCAGGGCGGCTATCAGCAACAGCAACCGATGCAGGGCGGCTATCAGCAACAGCAACCGATGCAGGGCGGCTATCAGCAACAGCAGCCGATGCAAGGCGGCTATCAGCAACAACAGCCGATGCAGGGCGGCTATCAGCAACAGCAGCCGATGCAGGGCGGCTATCAACAACAGCAGCCGATGCAGGGCGGCTATCAGCAGCAACAGCCGATGCAGGGCGGTTATCAGCAGCAACAGCCGGCGCAAGGCGGCTTTGCACAGCAGCAACCGATGCAGTGGACTTGCCCGAATTGCGGCAGTGTGAACAGTACAAACTTCTGCCAAAATTGCGGCACCCCTAAGGCATAAAATGTGACCTGCGCGGCGCGCAGCTTGCGCGCCGCACAAAATAATTGGTGAGGAAAAAGAAAAATGGCAGCTAATTTAGATTATAAATGTCCTGCGTGCGGCGGTGCATTGGAATTTGATACCGCTACGCAAAAAATGAAGTGCCCTTTCTGCGAGTCTGTGTTTGAAGTGAGTCAATTACAGCAGCAGGATACCGTTTTGGATACACAGCAGGCGGATATGGGGCAGCAGATACCGCAAGAGGATTCCTTTAATTGGGATACCGGCGCTGCCGGCGAGCAGTGGAATGATTCCGGTATGTCGGTTTTTGTCTGCAAATCCTGCGGCGGCGAGCTGGTGGCAGATGAAAATACCGCGGCAACCACTTGCCCCTATTGCGGCAACAATACTGTTTTAAGCGGCAGGTTATCGGGTGTATTGAAGCCGAATTATGTAATTCCCTTTAAGCTTAATAAGGAGCAGGCAAAGGCAAAGTTGAAGGAGTACACCTCCAACAGAAAATTTGCTCCTTCCACCTTTAAAAGCGATAATCGCTTGGAGGAAATCAAGGGAATTTATGTGCCGTTTTGGCTGTTTGATTCCAATATCAATGCATCGGTGCAATACGAAGGCACACAGGTGCGCACCTGGCGCGACAGTAAGTATCAGTATACCGAAACGAGTTTTTATGATATTTACCGCCAAGGCACGATGTCTTTTAATAACATCCCGGTAGACGGCTCAACCAAAATGCCCGATGATTTAATGGAATCCATTGAACCATATGATTTTAAGGAGGCAGTGGATTTTCAAACAGCGTACCTGGCAGGGTATCTTGCCGATAAATATGATGTAGGTATGGAGCAGAGCATTCCCAGAGCCAATGAGCGCACTAAGCACTCCGCGGAGGATGCGCTGCGCGACACGGTGCACGGCTATGCGACCGTGACCCCGAAATTCAGCTCGGTGCAGATGCTTAGTGGTGTTTCCAAGTATGCGCTGTATCCTGTTTGGATTCTCAATACGGATTATAAGGGCGAAAAGTATACCTTCGCCATGAATGGGCAAACCGGCAAATTTGTCGGCAATCTCCCGATTGCAAAAGGGAAAATTGCGGCGCTGTTTGCAGGTGTGGCTGCAGGCGCAGGGGCACTTTGCTACCTGATTTGCAGCCTGTTAGGCATTTTTTAAGGAGGTGCAGTGATGAAAAAATTACTATCAATTTCTTTAGCTCTTTTGCTCATTGCGGCTCTGATGGTGCCTGCCTTTGCGGCAAATGCACCGCTGTTGGCGGATGATGCCGATTTGTTAAGCAGTGAAGAGGAAAGCATTATTTTAAAAAAGCTTACCCAAACGAGTGACGCGCTGGATATGGATATTGTCATCGTCACGACAGCCGATGTCGCCGGCAAGAGTTTGCGCGATTATGCCGATGATTATTATGATGACAATGGCTTCGGTGTCGGCAGGCAAGGCGACAGAAGCGGTGTGCTGCTTTTGGTTTACGATAACGGCAACGGTACCGAGCGCTGGATTTCCACAAGGGGCTATGGTATCGAAGCCTTTACAGACTATGGTATTCAGTATGTCGGCAGTCAGCTTGCCCCGCTGATGGATAGCGGTGCGTGGCAGGAAGCTTTTGAAAAGTATATCGAGCTGAGCGATACGCTTGTCAAGCAAGCCAAAGCCGGCAATCCTTTGGATAATACAAAGGCTAAGAGCAAGAATGTGCTGTTGGGTATTGTCATTTCCCTGGTAGTCGGCTTGATTATCGGCTTCATTGTGATGAATGCAGTGAAGAAAAAATACAAGCCGGTGCACTTTAAGGCAAATGCGACCGATTATTTGGTTGGCGGCTCGCTGCAGGTGACCGGAGCAGCTGATAATTTCAGAACCACTGCGGTGACCAGAACCCCGATTCAAAGCAATTCCGGTAGGGGCGGCTCATCCACCCATACATCCTCTTCCGGCGCCTCCCACGGCGGTGGCGGTTTCTAAACGGATGTAATTGCTATGATTAAATGAAGAAGTTGTCTTAATGCGGATTGTTAAGACAACTTCTTTTATTTGTTCGTTGTTTTGCACATGGATTTAGTGTATAATAAGAGCAATAATCAACCGCGGGAGGTGATGTCGTGCAAAGAACCAAATTAGCAGACCGCAAACTACCCGGATTCAGCCGCAAGGAAGAAATCGGCAATATGGTCACCCACATTGTCGGGGCGGCTTTTGGCTTGGTGGTGCTGCTTTTGTGCGCTATTTTTGCGACCTATAAGCACAATTTTTGGGGGCTTGCCGGCGGCATTGTTTACGGGCTGATGATGATATATTTGTACACCATCTCCAGTGTCTACCACGGCTTAATTCCCGAAAGACCGAAAAAGGTAATGCAGGTGCTCGACCACTGCTCCATTTTCGGCTTGATTTTAGGCTCGTTTTTCCCGATTTTGCTCACCGGGGTGCGCGAGCAAAACAAGGTGATTTTTTACATTGTTTTGGCGCTTGTGATAGCGGGCACCGCTATTTGCGTGCCATTCACCGCGATTGATTTTAAAAAGTATGAAAAGTTATGCATGAGCGGCTATTTCATTGTCGGTTGGTCGGCACTGCTGATGATTTACCCGCTGTATCAGGCATATGGCATCGAGATGCTCGCTTGGCTGTTGGGCGGCGGTGCGGTGTACTCGCTGGGGATGATTTTCTTTGCCATTGGCAGAAAGCGCGCGTTTTTTCACATGATTTTTCACCTGTTTATCTTGGCAGGCAGCGCGCTGCAGTTTGTGGCAATTTTTAAATTTTGCATTTTGCGATAAAAAGAAAGAGAGATTGCTCGCACAATCTCTCTTTCTTTTTTCTTTACTCATTTTTTAAAACGATGTCGAGCGCTTCCTCTAAGCTGCCAACCGGCACCGCTTTAGGGTGGGGGATTTTGAGCTTGATGCCGTAGCTTTTGCCGGCAACCTCAAACATCGGAAAATCATTTTTGCTGTCGCCAATACAGCAAATCTCCTCGGTGGAGATGCCAAGCTTGTCGGCAAGAAAGCGCAGCGCGGCGCCCTTGTTGATATTCATAGGAATAAAATCGAAGCAATCGTGGTATTTTAAAATGCGAATATCCTGCGCCTTGTCGCGGTGGTTTGCAATAATGGTATCAATGATTTCAAATTCCCGCGCGCTTTTCGGGAAGGGGGAGAGCTCTGTTTTGTTGGGCTGAAACCATATCTCGGGGAGCGTTTTTTTGATTTCCGCTTCAAAAAAGCGCAGGCTTTTCTCCGCTCTTTCCGAGTAGGGCATGCGGTAAAAGTACGGTGGCGGCAGCTTGTAGCCAAACTGTATTTCGGCACCGTTTTCGCCGATGAGTATCGGGTCCTGCAGCCCAAATTGCCGCATAAAGGCACACAGGTAGAAAACCGGCTTGCCCGAGCACAGGCAAATGCGCACACCGGCGCGTTCGGCTTTTTTGAGCGTTTCAACATTTGCGGGCGCGGTAGCGGCATCGTAAGGCGCCAGGGTACCGTCTAAATCCAAAACAAGTAATTGCATCACAGCGCTCCTTTCCTTATGCCCGAATTTATATTATAATCTATTATAATCTATTTTCATGCATAAATAAAGTGCGGATTTCATATAGATATAGCGTAATGAAAAATAACTGTTGACAAATGCACTCCAATGTGCTAATATACTTGAGCAACAAAAATATATCGCGGGGTAGAGCAGTTGGTAGCTCGTCGGGCTCATAACCCGGAGGTCGCAGGTTCGAGTCCTGCTCCCGCTACCAAAAAAGTCCTTGTCGAAAGACAAGGACTTTTTCTTGATAAAATACAGGTTGCAACCCGGGTATGAGACCGACGAGCGAGCTCGTTGGGGCGAAGCAGCGCGGCGCTTCCGGTGGAAGATGAAGCCGTGATGCTGAGGTGAAGAAATAGGGAGCAATGCGAAGCGCTCCAAGCGAGCAGGGCGACCATATTTCTGAGGGCACGGAGTGATACGGAGAGTAGCGATAAAGAGGTTTTGCCTCAAAATTCAATCTTTTTGCACAATAAGTGCGTTAAAATCAGCACATAGGCGTTAGCCTTATGTGCTGATTTTGCCTTCTTCTTGCACAAAAATATTGAATTTGAGGTGCGAAGCAGTTCATTTTGTCTGCTTTTGCTCAGATTAGCAATTTTAAAATGTGGGAATACTCTGCGTATTGGCGCATTTTTAAATTGTTAAGGTGAGTGAAAGCAGACAAAATGAACCAAAGCTTCTTTATCACTACTCTCCGCAACCCGGAGGTCGCAGGTTCGAGTCCTGCTCCCGCTACCAAAAAAACTCACTTCTTCGGAAGTGAGTTTTTTAATTAAATCCACCTGTCGGTGGGTGAAATATTCGTGAATATCATCGCTGAAAGCGATTAATCCACGAATATGAAATCACTTCGTGATGCTGCCGAGCGGCGCAAGGTGCCGCGAATGCCAAGGTTCCGGGCACCAACTCCAAATCTTTGATTTGGCAAGTTGGTCGGGTTCTTCTTTCATCCAAAATGCGTACATTTTGGATTTCATCGGGCTTTGCCCGATTTCATCTTTTGCAGCGCAAAAGATATCATTAAGAAAAAATATTTAAATATGAGTTTCTTCATTCCCTCCGCTTCCCACATAAACTATTGACAAATCCGCGCAAATTCTTTATAATAATTTGGTCAAGCAAATCTGCGGACATAGTTCATCGGTAGAATCTCAGCTTCCCAAGCTGATTAGGCGGGTTCGACTCCCGTTGTCCGCTCCACCGTTGCCCGAGGAACGCCTCGGGCAATTATTTTACCCGTAGCAATATACAACTATCTCTGCTATAATAAAGAAAATATGTCTTTTGGCGAAAGGAAACCGCTATGCAAAAGGAGCAAAAGAAAAGCAAGCATATCTTTTTTTGGATTATCACGGCGCTGAGCGAAACGATGCAAAGCTATTGGGTGAATTTTGTGAAAACCGGTAACCCGAATGGCGAGGGCTTGCCGGAGTGGAAAGCCTTTCGCGATGCGCCGCAGCAGGTGTTAATGCTGGAGGAGCAGGTGCGTACGGAGAATACCGATAAAGAAGTATTGCCTCAAAATTCAATCTTTTCGCACAATAAGTGCGTTAAAATCAACACATAGGCGTCAGCCTTATGTGCTGATAAGGTGAGTGAAA
>ONWY01000072.1 GCA_900321665.1 uncultured Eubacteriales bacterium | reverse complement strand
GTTTTCAAAGGTTGTCAGCTTTTCTTGAGAACCGTATAAATAGGTGTAATAATCCTCATTGAGCTTAAACGGATGATTGTTATCCACCACATATTTAATGTTATAAATAAAATTATACAGCGGTGTTTGATTGTGGTACATATAGGAGTTGATTTTATTGGAGGCATTGCCGAATCGAAATTGTAATTTTGCATTGCTTTCGCTCGCCATAGAGGAGAAGCAATCAATCCCGGTGTAATCGTACCAGCACGGTGCCATGCGCAGTTCGGTCGGAATATTACTAAGCTCCATTCTGTAGAAGCCGTCGTCGCGCTCCTTAACACCTGCAATGGCTTTTTGGTAATCCGCATAATCCATCACATAGTCCGACTCTTTCACACCGAATTGGAACTGCGGAACATCGCAAATGAGTATCTCGCAAACCACGGCGCAGCACAGGACTACACTTGTCATCACCTTTGATAATTTTTTGCTGATGGAAGCGCAAATAATCAGCGTGTACAGCACAATGAAGGCGAGTGAGGCATAAATGGTCATTTTGTTGACATAGCGCAAATCAAATTTTTGTGCCGCCACAACTACCATAATAAATATGCCGCCGATGATAATCAGCGTTTTATAGCTGTAATCTTTAATATAACGGAATACTTTAAATGCACAGATGAGCAAAATAAAGGAATACATAAATGAGAAGCGATAGGGCAGGTCATTCGGAAAGTGGAATCCGTGCAGGATAAAGTTTGTGAAATTATTATTGCACAAAAGGAAGATGGCAATAATGAGAAGGGTGTTAATCACTTTTTCCTTCCAACCGTAGCGCTTGCTCATAAGATATAACGGGTAGAGCAAAACAGTGATGATACCGCAATAAATATTCGGCGTGACATCTCCGCCGCTGCTGCGAATGGTCGGTTCTAAGGCGGCTAAATGCGCCGCTATAAAATCGTAAACATCAAAATACAACTGTAAATCACTCGGGAAACTGTCGCCGGTTGCGGAGGATGATGATAATACCTTGTAAATCGGTACCAGAGCCACTGCGCAGCAGGCAGCAGCCAACAGAGAAGCACCTGCAAAGCGCAAGCCGGAGCAAAGGAGTCTCGATTGCCTGATTTTGGAAAATTTCGGCATGTCATGTGTTTTCGGTACATATAATTCATTCAGCTTGTAGCAGGAAAGATAATAGGCGATAAAATACACGACACTGAAAATGCATATCATATACGCCATATAGTAATTGGTTAAGAAAGTATAGATAAGGCTTACAAAATACAGCTTGGCATTTGATTTGTCGATAATGCGCTCAATGCCCATAATAATCAAGGGGAATATCAGCATCGCATCCAGCCACATCACATTCCAATAGTATGCAATAAAATAGGCACTGAAGGCGTATAAAAGAGAAAACGCGGGAATGGAAAGAGAAGCAGAGCGAAAGTGCTTCTTCAAATAATAGGAAAAGGTTCCGGCGCTAACAATGCATTTTGTGAAGATGATAACGGAAATGGCGGTTGTAATGACTTCGGTTTTTCTAAACCAGAAAATCAGCAATGTAAAGGGGCTTGATAAATAGTTAAAGAAATTTCCGAGAAAACCGCTGCCTCCTGCACTGTTCCAAGAGTACAGTAAGGATTCTCCTTGCGCAATTTTATCGTACAGCTCGGCAAATAGCGGCCCGTATTGGTGGTATAAATCCATTTTAAGCACGGTGTAATCACCAATGGGAGAGAGTGTGTAGACAGCAAAAATAAAAATGGAAATGACAGCGGCAAATAAGAGGGAGAGCCAAACGACCTTTCCGCGCCTGATTTTATCGGCGGCAAGCTTGCTGCTGCCGGTCTTTTTGATGAAAAAATAAAATAGCAAAAAAACACCGACTAAGCAGGCGGGAATGACTGCGATTGCCGCAAAGAGCTTTTGTTGGATAAAAAGCATCCGAAAGGCAGTGAATGTCACAAGAAATGCACACAGTGCGTAAAGGGTGCTTAAGAGCAGCTTGTCACTGTGCCAATAGGCTTTTAAAATGTTTTCTTTTTTCTGTTTCATAACGAAACCCCTTTATCATTAATCATCTTATCATATCATATTTATTGTTTTTAATCAATCTTAAATGGTATAAAAGCGGACAAGTTTGCATATGCATTACTATGAAAGTGAATGAGATTTGTGCCGGTATCACCGCGCTGTTTCCCCAAAAATATCAAGCGGCACTGCAAAAGGCGCTTGCAAGGCATGAGGATATTTATGAAATTCGCGTGCGCAAGCAGCAGCCGTTAGTGCTGTTGAGTGCAAATAATACCTATTTTATCAGTGCGGCAGGAGAGCTTGTTTTTTCACCGATGAATGCAGCGGTAATAGCCCCGGAGGAGATAGAATCTATCTTTGCAAAGCTATGCCGCTACTCGGTCTACAGCTTCAAGGAGAGCTTAAATGAAGGGTATGTGACATTGCCCGGCGGCGCGCGTGTGGGCATTGCGGCGAGCGCGGTTGTTAAGAATGGTGAAATCAGTGCGGTAAAAGAAATCGCTGCACTCAATTTTCGCATTGTGCGCGCGGTCAAAACAGCGGCGGGCGAGGTGTTGGAGGCACTGAAAAATGCACATTTTCCCTCTGCCATTATTATTGGCGCTCCCTGTTCCGGTAAAACCACCTTGTTAAGAGAAGCGTGCCGCCTGCTTTCCTCCGGCTATAGCGGTATGTATCAAAAGTGCACCGTGGTAGATGAAAGAGGAGAGCTTGCTGCGATGCATGGCGGAATTGCAGGATTTGAGCTTGGCGCCAATACTGATGTTTTAAGCTTTTTTCCAAAGCCTGTTGGTATTTTAAATGCGGTGCGTACGCTTTCGCCCGATTGGATTATTGCGGATGAAATCGGTTCCTTGCAAGAGTGCCGCAGTGTATTACAGGGGCTCAACAGCGGTGTCAGGTTTTTAATCAGTATGCATGCCGGCTCTATCGCGCAAGCGAAGCGAAAGGCGCAATTTCGGCTTCTTTGCGAAAGTGGCGATTTCGGCGCGGTCATATGTTTGGGCAGCGGAAAAAATTTAGGAAAAGTGGAAGAAATTGAACCGATATGAAGTATTTTTTTATTGCTTTGCTTTGTACAAGCATTGTGCTTTTAAGCCATATTTATGCCGCGAAGTACAAATGGCGAGTCAAGCGGTTAGAGAGTTTCAGGCAGTTTTTGGTTTTTGCAAAGTCCGAGGTGACATATGTTTCGACGCCGGTTTTGGAAATTGTTAAAAAGTATGACAAGCTGTATGCAGGATCTTTGCCGTTTTTGAACCCTCTCAAGGAGCCGGTAGCAGCTTGCGTGAAAGAAAACTTGCAGCGCGAGGAAGCGCTTGATACGAAGCAAAAGCAAATGATTTGTGATTTTTTTGCCGGCTTCGGTACGCAGGATGAGGAAGCGAGTGTTCGCTTGTTGGAGCATTATAGAGCGATGGCGGATAGTGAATTACAGACCGCCGCGCCGGAATGTCGGGAAAAAAGAAAACTCATTCACCGATTGAGCCTTTTAGGGGCTTTAGGTGTTGCAATATTACTGATATGAGGTAGTTATGGATATCGGATTTATTTTTAAAATTGCGGCAATCGGTATTATTGTTGCCGTATTAAATCAGGTTTTAGTGCGCTCGGGCAGAGAAGAGCACGCGATGATTATCACCATAGCCGGCTTAGTAGTGGTGCTGATGATGCTCATTCCGCAAATTGCCGAGCTGTTCGGCACGGTTAAGAGCCTTTTTGATTTATGATGGTGAAAATTGCGGTGGTTTGCGTGGTTGCAGCCATTGCCGCACTGAGTTTAAAAAGGGTAAATGAGCATATTTCGCTACTCATTGTGATGGCAGCATCGGTCATGGTTGCCGTGTTTGTGATAGCAAATGCGATGAATGCGCTCGAGGATATGAGTGCTATTTTCAATGAAAGCGGACTCAACAGCAGCTATTTTAAAATTATCGCTAAGTGCTTGGGCATTTGCCTGGTGGCACAGTTTGCATCCGATATCTGCGAGGATGCGGGATACGGAAGCTTGTCCGGGCAAATTATTCTTGCTGCAAAAATAGCGGTAGTCGTGCTCAGCTTGCCGCTGTTTCGTGAGGTTTTGAATATCAGTATGCGTTTAATCAAAGGATGAAAAAGATTTTTGTGTTTTTATTGGCTTTTGTGTTTGGATTCGCGGTATTTGGTGTTTGCGCGAGTGCGCGGGATGCACCGGAGCAAACACAGGCACAAGGCTATATTGAGCAAAGCGGTATCGAAGCTTATGCCGATGCACTCGGGAGCGAAGCTGAGCAATTCTTAAAGGATATCGGCTTAGAAAAGCTTTCGGCTGAAAATATATATCATCTTGACTTTTCGCACATTTTAAAAGCAGTTTTGTCCCTTTTTCGCAGTTCTCTTAAAGAAAGCGGAAAGCAGCTGTTGCACCTTTGTGCGGTCGTGGTAATTGCTGCGTTTGCGGATGCTTTCGGAGCCGGCTTGAAAAGTGCAAAAAGCGAAAAAATCTTTAGCATTTGTGCCGGCTTATGCATTGCTCTATTGCTTTTTACACCGATGAGTGCGCTTATCGCGCAAAGCGGCGCCGCAATTGAAGGGGCAAGTGCATTCAGCATCGGAGCGGTTCCGATTGCGTGCGTTATTTTAGCTGCACAGGGTAAAAGCATCTCTGCAGCGATTTTTTCCGCAAGTGCGCTTGGCATTTCACAAATGATTAGCACTTTGTTTCCTTCTTTCTTTTTACCACTCAATCATATCCTCTTAGGTGTCGGTGTCGGCACTGCGTTAGACAACACTTTTCAAAGCGAGAAAATGATTGCTGTCATCAGAAAGTATTTGTTGGTGATTCTCAGCGGGTTTTCGGTGTTGTATTTCACCGTTTTGAGCGTGCGCACAAATCTTTCCGGCGCAGTGGATGAAGGCGCGATGAAGTCCCTCAAGTTTGCATCATCCGCCTTTGTGCCTGTCATCGGCAGTGCCATGAGTGATTCCGCTTCTGCAGTGATTGCTTCATTAAATGTCAGCAAGAGTGCTATCGGCGCTTTCGGTATTGTGTGCATTTTGTCTGTTTTTATGCCGCTGCTTTGCAAAATACTGCTGTGGCTGGCAGGGTTGGAGGCAATTGCACTCTTGAGCAGTGTCTTTGAGCTGCAGACAGTTAAAAAAATGCTTTGTAATTTTTCGCAGGCATTGCGGGTTTTGTTGATTATTTTAATTTTTTGTATTGTCATTTTTATGATGAATTTTGCAGCCGTTGTGCAAATGAGAGGCAGTGTATGAATGTAGTTAAAACATGGGGCATTTCCGTAGGCAGTGCTTGCATACTGTGTGCGATTGTCAGCTATTTAAAGCCGCATATGCGCTTTGAAAAGGTGATGAAGTTAAGCTTGAGCGCGTTTTTAATTGTGGCTCTGATTTCTCCTTTTCTTGGCGGTAACATCAAACTTTCTTCCGTTTTGCCGAGCGAAGAGCTTGCGCAGGAATACCGGCAAAAGGGGGAAAGCAAGCTGCTCGAATACAGCATTAACGCTGCTCAACAGGCGGCGAAAGAGGAAATTGCCGCTTGTCTGCAAAAGCATGGTATAGACTTTGAGGAGATTGCAATCAGTATGAATATTGATGAAAGCGAAAACATATTAATTAATGAAATCGGCATTTCCGGTGTATCGCAATCGCAGCGGCAAAGGGCGCATGACACTATCAAAAAAGAACTGAATTTGGAAGCGGCGGTGAAGTGATATGATAGAGCGTATCAAAACCTCTCGGTTGTACCGAAAGCTTGCTACGATGGAGAAAAACAAGCTGATAAAAATCATCGTTGCCGTCGGCTTAATTGCCATGGTTGGCATCTTTTTGAGCGAGAGCTTTTCCACTAAAAACAAGCAGGAAAATCAGCCGCAGCAGCAGGCAAGTGAAAGCTTGCACGAATATGAGCAGCAGGTGGAGCAGCGCTTAAGCGATATTCTCTCTTCTATTGACGGTATCGGTCAGTGTGAGGTGATGGTCACCTTGGATTCCTCAAAAGAGAGTGTGTATTCCTCCGAGAGCGAGAGTAAGAACGAAAGTGACGAAAAATCCTCTTCATCATCCGAAAAAAGCACTTATGTGATTGTTGATGATGATGGGCAAAAGCCTGTGCTTGAAAAAGAGGTGGAGCCGCGCGTAAGAGGTGTGATTGTAGTGTGCGAAGGCGCGGATGATGTGTATGTTCGCCAAGCCGTTGTCGATAGTATTCGCGCCGGCTTAGGCATAACAAGTGCCAATATTAGTATTGTAAGAGGAGGCAAAAATGGCTAAGAATCAAGAGAAAAAAGGAAAAAAGGCGGGCAAAATTATTGCCGCGGTGATGGTGTTTGTGCTCGGCGGTGCACTGTTTGTAAATTGGTATATCAATTCCAAGGGACTGCCGCTTTCGGTATCTGCCACCACAAAGGAGGATAGCCTCGGGCAAGCGCAGTATGTCAGCGCGACGACGGCAAAAAGCGATTATTTTAATGAGAGCAAGCTCAAGCGCGAAAAGACAAGAGATAACACCATGAGCGAGCTTAATACCGTGATAGAGAGCGAAAAAGCGACTGCAGAGCAAAAGAAAAAAGCGGTTGAAACCTATGCAAAGCTTTCCGAGCGAGCGGCGCTCGAATCCGATATTGAAACTTTAATTTGCGCCAAAGGTGTGAGCAAGTGTATCGTGGTTCTCGGTGAGAAAAGCGCCGAAGCGATTGTTCCTGAGGGTGAATT
>ONWY01000088.1 GCA_900321665.1 uncultured Eubacteriales bacterium | reverse complement strand
TTTCATCCGCCTAAGCGACAAAAAATCCCTTGAATACGGCAAGTATGCAAGAAATTTTTTCTCACTTATCCGAATAAAACAACTTAGCAAAAACTGCAAAGCACTCAAAATCAGTCTATTTTTTGTTAGAATAAAGTAAAAAACTGTCAACTTGGCTGACGCCAGTTGACAGTTTTTTCTGCAATTATAGCGAAAAAGAGGCGATTTTGAGCGGCACCTCTTTATTGAGGGCGCCCCTTAGGTGCTTTTTTTATTTGTTAATTGGCAGTATCACTGCTTGCGATATAGACTGCATTTGTCATCTCGGTGCCGCAGGGAGCCGGTTTGGTGAATGAGAGAGAATATAAATCGGCAGCTCTTGCTTCAAACTCGAAAATCTTTCTTGCAAAGCCTCCTGCACTTTTAAAATCGGCATATTTCATAATAATCGGCAGCTTTGCACTTTCTCTCATTTCCTTTAACAGCTCTTTGCCGCCTTCGCTCATGCCCAACACGCGTATATAGGGTACTTCACTGTGGCTGTAGCCTTTGCCGATGCCTAAGTAGGCATTGAGCACAATGCGGCGAATGCGCGCCATGGTATAGCGCTTTGATTTCGAGCGCAGCAGTATTTCGTTGACACTTGCGGATTGCTTAACGGCGGTTTCAATTCGATTTTCCAGCCCTTCGCTGACATCGGGAAAGTTTTTGAAATCCTCGGCACGCATTCTGCGCAATACCGCCATAATGGCGGTATCTAAATCCTCGACCGTATTCGGGCATTGCCCGGTCTTGGCATATTGGCGCAAAACTTCAAAGGCCTCGGCGGGCATCGCTTTTTTAAAAGAAGCATCACCTGCCAACAAAAGCTCGCGAATTTCGCCGGCGCTCTTTTTAAAGGGGCTCTCACTGCTTTTATCATGCACCGTATCTCTTTTTATCACAAAAGGCTCCATGCTGCTCTCTTGCAATGCGCTGAGGTATTCTATCCCCAAAATATCATTGGGAGAGGCGATGATTCGCGCGATTTCGCTACCGTGCACTTCCTCTATTGCTTTAGCTCTTGCATTGACAAAGGAGGCGCCTTCGTTTAAATATGCCTTAATTCGTTTTTCAATTCTTTCATCATTTACCGCTTCCACTGCGCGCGAAAGCAACTTCACATCGCCACATTCGCTTCCGAAGGAAAGCATATCGCAAATGCCGGTGTTTTCCAATATCCCGACTGCACCTTTGGCAAAGGTTTGCGCGCCGGACATCGCCCAAACCACCGGGAGCTCGAGGACCAAGTCGGCACCGCAATCAATTGCCATTTGCGCTTTTGCCGCCTTCGGCAGAATGGAAACATCACCACGCTGCACAAAATTACCGCTCATTACACAAATAATATGAGTCGCACCGGCTTCTCTTGTTTTCTTAATTTGGTATAAATGCCCGTTGTGAAAGGGATTATATTCACAAATGATACCTGCTGTTTTCATTTTTACCCCTATATATTGTTATTTTTTGATAAATTACTTGAAATTTATATCATTTTACATTATTATAATATATTGTGAAATTATGTTCAAGGAAATTATTCCAAAAGGAGAAGTCAATGAAAATTTTAGTTGTAAATTGCGGTAGTTCATCTCTTAAGTATCAACTTATTGATATGGACAATGAAAAATGGATTGCAAAGGGTGTTTGCGAAAGAATTAAGGTCGATGGCACCATCAAAGGCTCCACTGCCGATGGCAGAAGCTTTGAAAATAACGATGCACCGATGAATGACCACACCCAAGCCTTTTCCTATGTTATGAAAGCGCTTACCGAAGGGGAGTGCAAGGTGATTGATGATATATCCGAGATTGATGCTATCGGTCACCGCGTGGTGCAAGGCGGCTGGTTGTTCAATAAAGCAGAGCTTGTAGATGACCATGTGGTTGAAGGCATTCGTGAGCTTTGCGATTTGGCACCGCTTCACAATCCGGCACACATTCAGGGCATTGAAGGCTGCTACAGCGTTTTCGGTAAATCCGTGCCTCAGGTTTGCGTGTTTGATAATGCATATCACTCCACTATGCCCGATGAAGCAAAGGTTTTCGGTGTACCGTATGAATTGACAGAGAAATACCACTGCATTCGCTACGGTGCCCACGGCACTTCCCACAAATATATCGCGGCAGAGGTTGCAAGAATGCTCGGTAAAGAGGATATTAAGCTCGTTTCCTGCCATATCGGTAACGGCGCTTCCATCACTGCAATTGAAAACGGTATTGTAAAGGATACCTCCATGGGTCTTACTCCATTAGATGGCTTTATTATGGGAACACGCTCCGGCTCTCTTGACCCGTCGGTTGTCACATACTTGCAGGAAAAAGAGGGTTGGTCGCCGAAAGAAACCAGCGAGATTTTAAATAAAAAGTCCGGTGTATTGGGTATTTCCGGCGTTTCAAGCGATGAAAGAGATATTCAAAAGGCGGTTAGCGAGGGCAACGAAAGAGCAATCCTCTCCAGAAAGATTCAGCGCTACCAAATCCGCAAGTTTATCGGTTCTTATGTAGCGGCTCTTGATGGTGTGGATGCCATTGCATTTGCAGCAGGCATTGCGGAAAACACGCCTTCCTTGCGCGCAGATGTTTGCAACAATCTCTCTTACCTCGGCATTAAGATTGATGATGAAATCAACAATGCAACCTTCGGTGAAACCAAGAAAATTTCAACTGAGGATTCAAAGGTTGCCGTTTTTGTTGTAGCAACCAATGAAGAGCTGATGATTGCAAGAGAAACCAAACAAATTGTTGAAAATTTATAATTGATTAAAGGATAACGGGAGGGCTTGCCCTCCCGCATTTTTGAAATGATAAAAGCACTGATTTTTGATTTAGACGGCACACTGCTTTACACCCTCGATTCTATTTCGCTTTCGTGCAATAAGGTGCTGGCGGCGCACGGTTTGCCACCGGTTACCCACGAGCAATTAAAACAGTTTGTGGGTGATGGTGTGATTGATTTGATGCGGCGGGCATTTGCCGCAGGGGGCAGCAGCGAAACGGTGGATGACGGTATCGTTGCTGAATTTCGCGCTTGCTTTAAGGAGGATTGCGATTATCGCGTGGCACCTTACGAGGGCATAAAAGAAGTGTTGCACTATTGCAAAGCGCATGGGATTCAAACCGCCTGCAACACCAATAAGCCACATGAAAATGCGGTAAAGTTGATGCACAAATATTTTGATGAAGAGATTGCTTTTGTGCAAGGCAATATCCCTTCGGTACCGAAAAAACCGCACCCTGCCGGTGTGCAAAAGCTGTTAGAAGTCATGGCACTGACCCCGCAAGAGGCAATCTACATTGGCGATTCCGATGTAGATATGTTCACTGCCAAGGCTGCCGGCATGCGGAGCATCGGCGCCGGCTGGGGCTATCGGGGAGAAAAGGAATTGCGCGCAAGCGGCGCGATGTTTATGGCAAAAGAGCCGCGGGATATCATAGAGATTTTAAAAATGCAAGCAAATTGAATTTTGCTTGCATTTTTTTGAAGGTTTTACTTGCAAAAATACAGCTTCCATATTATAATTTAAGTATTAAATATTTTGGGGAAAGACTATGGAAAAACTATTTGATACCATTCGCTCTGATTATAAGCATTTTTCAAAAGGGCAAAAAAAATTGGCGGATTATATTCTCGAGCATTACGATAAAGCGGCATTTATGACTGCGGCAAAGCTCGGTGAAAAAACCGGCGTCAGCGAATCAACTGTTGTGCGCTTTGCGGCACAGCTCGGTTACCCGAAATATGCAAAGCTGCAAAAGGAATTGCAAAATATCGTCAGAACAAGGCTGACAACCGTGCAGCGCATGGCGGTCACAAATGACCGGCTCGATGGTAAAGATATTATTTCCAATGTCTTAGAGCGCGATATCGAGATGATAAAATCCACAATGGAAACAATATCCCACGAGGATTTTTCCAAAGCGGTAGAAGCAATCAAAAGCGCCAAGCGCATTTATATCATCGGGGTGCGCAGCTCCGCTTCGCTCGCTTCCTTTTTAGCTTTTTATTTTAATATGGTTTTTGAGGATGTGAAGCTGGTTTCTCCTTCCGGCAGCAGCGAGATTTTGGAGTCTATTTATCATATTCAAAAAGAGGATGTTTGCATTGCCATCAGCTTTCCGCGCTATTCTAACCGCACAGTCAGTGCCGTGCGCTTTATTGCGAGCAGGGGGGCAAAAATTATCAGTATAACCGATAATGAAATGGCACCCTCTGCCAAATATGCTGACTATAAGCTGCTTGCACGCAGTGATATGGCATCCTTCGGCGATTCGCTTGTTGCACCGCTTAGCTTAATTAATGCGTTAATTGTCGCCTCGACATATGAATTGAGCGAAGAGGCAAGCAAAAACTTCAAAGAGCTTGAGCATATTTGGCGCGAGCTGAAGGTTTATGACAGTGAAGGGAAGAGCAATGCCTAAAGTTTGTATTATAGGAGGCGGTGCAGCGGGGCTTTTGGCTGCCGGCACTGCGGCGGCTTGCGGTGCTCGGGTCACGCTCATTGAAAAGAACCCGAAGCCCGGCAGAAAGCTGATGATTACCGGCAAGGGCAGGTGTAATGTTACCAATCACTGCACCGAGGTCGCTGAGTTGATAAAAAATGTGCCGACAAACGGCAGGTTTCTATACAGCGCCTTTTCGCGCTTTATGCCGCAGGATATGATGGCGCTTGTTGAAGCGCAGGGTGTGCCGTTAAAAATCGAGCGCGGCAATCGTGTTTTTCCGGTTTCCGATAAGGCGGTAGATATTGTTGATGCGTTGCAGCGCTACGCGTCACGGGCGGATTTCGTGCAAGGTACGGTGAAAGCGCTGTTGAACGACGGCGCGCGCATTGAAGCCTGCGTTTTAGAGGATGGCAGGCGCTTTTATGCGGATGCCTTTATCTTGGCAAGCGGCGGCTGCTCGTATCCGCTGACAGGCTCGACCGGCGACGGCTATCGAATCGCAAAAACCCTCGGGCACGCGGTTAGCGAGCTCAGACCCTCTTTGGTTGCATTAAAATCAAGCAACGGCTTTTGTGCGCTTTTACAAGGATTATCGCTCAAAAATATCACGCTTTCTCTTTATCAAGAGGGGCGTAAAAAGCCTCTTTATCAAGATTTGGGAGAAATGCTTTTCACGCATTTCGGTATCAGCGGACCGCTTGTGCTCAGCGCAAGTGCCTACATTCGCGATTTTAAAAGTAAGCGGTATTACTGCCTTTTAGATTTAAAGCCCGGCTTAAGTGAAGAACAATTGGACAAGCGCATTTGCAGGGATTTTGAAGCGCTTTCCAATAAAGATTTTTCCAATGCGCTTGATAAACTGTTGCCGAAAAAAATGATTGCGGTGGTGATAAAGCGCAGCGAGATTCCGGCAAACAAAAAGGTCAATCAAATCACAAAAGAGGAGCGCCGCAGGCTGATAGAGGTATTAAAGCGCTTTCGTATCGATTTAACCGATTTTTGGTCTATTGAGCAAGCTGTGATTACCTCCGGCGGCATTTCCGTCAAAGAAATCGACCCGAAAACGATGCGCTCAAAATTATATAATAATCTCTTTTTTGCCGGAGAAATCATAGATGTAGATGCGTTTACCGGCGGTTTTAATTTGCAAATTGCGTTTTCAACCGGCTTCGTTGCGGGTGAAAGCGCGGCACAGCTAAATCAAACAAAGGAATAAATCTATTGCGCTTCGGCGCTTGTATATTTGGAGGAATTCATATGTCTAATACCATTAAAGTAGCGATTGACGGCCCTTCCGGTGCCGGAAAGAGTACAATCGCCAAAGCGGCTTCCGCAGCTTTAGGCTTTGTTTATGTGGATACCGGGGCGCTGTATCGTACGGTGGCTCTGAACGCTGCGCGCAAGGGCGCAGATTTTAAAAATGAGCAACAGGTGATTGCTTCTTTGGAAAATTTGGAAGTAACACTCGGCTTTGTCGATGGTGCACAGCATGTGTACTTAAACGGTGAGGATGTTTCCGACTCAATCAGAACACCTGAAATATCCATGGGCGCGAGTGCCGTTTCCGCGATTGCAGGGGTGCGCAAGTTTTTATTTAATCTGCAAAGAGAAATTGCCGAGAAAAACAACTGTATTATGGATGGCAGAGACATCGGCACCGTTGTTTTGCCCGATGCACAGGTGAAAATCTTTTTAACGGCTTCTCCTGAAATCAGAGCCGAAAGAAGGTGCAAGGAGCTGCTGGAAAAGGGGACTAAAACCACTTTTGAAGAGGTTTTGGCAGATGTGCAAGAGCGCGATTATAATGATTCGCACCGAGAAATCGCACCGCTGAAAGCGACCGAAGA